>JAVQXS010000169.1:0-4231 GCA_033578065.1 Thermoleophilia bacterium | reverse complement strand
CGAGGGGAGGAGGTCACGGCGAGGCTGACGCTAGCACCTTCCTCGGCTCCTCTCTGCGCCCGTTTCGGCCATGTCCAACCTGCCCCCGAGGCGGAGAGCGGGAGATCAGGGCTCGTACGCGAGGTTCGCCCGCAGCCAGCGCTCGGCCTCGGCGACGGCAACGCCCTTCCGGCCCGCGTAGTCTGCGACCTGGTCGCGACCGATGCGCCCCACCGAGAAGTACCGCGCCTGCGGGTGGCCGAGGTAGAGGCCGCTCACGCTCGCCGGCGGCATCGTGGCGCACGTCTCGGTGAGCGCGATCCCGGCCCGCCCGGCGTCGAGGAGCGCGAGCAAGCGCCGCTTCTCCGAGTGATCGGGGCAGGCGGGGTACCCGAACGCAGGGCGGATGCCGCGGAAGCGCTCCCGGAGGAGATCCTCCCGCGAGAGCGCCTCGTCGGGCGCGTACCACTCGCGACGCGCGGCCTCGTGGAGCTGCTCCGCGAACGCCTCCGCGAGCCGGTCGGCGAGCGCCCGCACCATGATCGCGCGGTAGTCGTCGCGCTCGGCGGCGAAGCGCTCGGCGAGCGCCTCGGCGCCGTGGATCGCGACGGCGAAGGTCCCGACGTAGTCCGTGAGACCGGTCTCCGCAGGAGCCACGTAGTCGGCGAGCGAGCGGTTCGGGCGCCCGTCCTCGTGGTCGGCCTGCTGGCGGAGCATCGGGAAGCGCGTGCCGTCCTCGAGCACGATGTCGTCCCCCTCGGCCACCGCGCGCCAGAAGCCGTAGACGCCGCGCGCGGCGAGCGCGCCCGTGTCCACGATCTCGTCCAGGAGCTCGTTCGCGGCGGCGAGGAGGTCGCGCGCAGCCTGCCCCTTCACGGGGTCGTCGAGGAGCGCGG
Organism: Thermoleophilia bacterium; assembly: GCA_033578065.1. Classification (GTDB taxonomy): domain Bacteria; phylum Actinomycetota; class Thermoleophilia; order Gaiellales; family Gaiellaceae; genus GMQP-bins7. The sequence goes on along the minus strand of JAVQXS010000169.1, from coordinate 3,356 downwards.
GGTACCTCCCCTTCAGCTCCCACGCGTGGAAGAAGAACTGCCAGTCGATGTACGAGCGCAGCTCAGCGATGCTCACCTCGACGAGCCGAGCCCCGGTGAAGGAGGGCGTGGCGAGGTCCTCGAGGTGCCAGTCGATCGGCGTGCGTCGCGCGCGCGCCTCCGCGAGCGAGAGGAGCGGCCGCCGCGACCTCTCCGCGTGGAGCGCGCGCAGACGCTCCTGCTCGACCCGGTTGCGCGCGTCGAGCTCCGCGCGCCTGCCGCCGTCGAGGAGGTCGGAGACGACCTCGACGACGCGCGAGGCGTCGAGGACGTGGATGGTCGGGCCCGAGTACTCGGGGGCGATGCGCACCGCCGTGTGCTGACGCGAGGTCGTCGCCCCGCCGATGAGGAGGGGGAGGGAGAGTCCGCGGCGCTCCATCTCGCGGGCCACGTGCACCATCTCGTCGAGCGAGGGCGTGATGAGACCGGAGAGCCCGACGATGTCGCAGTCCTCCTCGACAGCGGTGTCGAGGATGCGATCGGCCGGGACCATGACGCCGAGGTCGACGACCTCGTACCCGTTGCAGCCGAGCACGACGCCGACGATGTTCTTGCCGATGTCGTGGACATCGCCCTTCACCGTCGCGAGGACGACGCGCCCGGCGGACGTCCGCTCGACGCGCTCCGCCTCCATGAAGGGCTCGAGGTAGGCGACCGCCCGCTTCATCGCCCGCGCGCTCTTCACGACCTGCGGCAGGAACATCTTGCCGGCGCCGAAGAGGTCGCCCACGATCCGCATCCCGTCCATAAGGGGGCCCTCGATGACGTCGAGCGGGCGCGCCGCCTTCGCGCGCGCCTCCTCGACGTCCTCCTCGAGGAAGTCGACGATCCCGTGCACGAGCGCGTGCGCGAGCCGCTGCTCGACCGGCGCCTCTCGCCACGAGAGGTCGAGGGCTCGCTCGCTCGCTCCGCCCGTCACCGACCGGGCATGCTCGACGAGGCGCTCGGTCGCGTCTGGCCGGCGATCGAAGAGGACGTCCTCCACGCGCTCGCGCAGCTCCGGGTCGAGGTCCTCGTAGACCGCGAGCTGGCCCGCGTTGACGATCCCGAGGTCGAGCCCGGCGCGGATCGCGTGGTAGAGGAAGGCGGCGTGCATCGCCTCGCGCACGGCCTCGTTCCCGCGGAAGGCGAAGGAGAGGTTCGAGATCCCCCCCGACACGAGCGCCCCTGGACAGCGCTCCTTGAGGAGCGGGATCGCGTCGAGGAACGCCTTCGCGAAGCTGCGGTGCTCCTCGATCCCCGTGGCCACCGCGAGGACGTTGGGATCGAGGATGACGTCCTCGGGAGCGAACCCCGCCGTGCCCGTGAGGAGGTCGTAGGCGCGTCCGAGGATCTCGACCTTGCGCTCGACGGTCTCCGCCTGCCCGCGCTCGTCGAAGGCCATGACGACGACCGCGGCGCCGTACTGACGCACGACCGACGCCTGGGCGAGGAACGCCTCCTCCCCCTCCTTCAGCGAGAGGGAGTTCACGACGCCCTTCCCCTGCAGGCACTTCAAGCCCGCCTCGAGCACGGAGAAGCGCGAGCTGTCGACCATGATCGGCAGGCGAGCGACCTCCGGCTCGGAGGCGATGAGGTTGAGGAAGGTCGTCATCGCGCGCTCCGCGTCGAGCAGGTCGGCGTCCATGTTCACGTCGAGGAGGTTCGCGCCACCGCGCACCTGCTCGAGCGCGACCTCGAGCGCGCCCTGGAAGTCGTCGGCCTCGACGAGTCGCCGGAAGCGGGCGGAGCCGGTGACGTTCGTGCGCTCGCCGACGAGGACGAACCCGGTGTCGGGGCCGATGACGAACGGCTCGAGCCCAGCGAAGCGCGGCAGCCGCGACCGCTCGGGCACGCGCCGGGGAGGCAGACCCTCGACGCTCCGGGCGATCTGGCGGATGTGCTCGGGGGTCGTCCCACAGCACCCCCCGACGACGTTCACGAGCCCGTCCTCGGCGAACGCGCGCAGGTACCGGCTCGTGTCCGCCGGCTGCTCGTCGTGGAGGCCGAGCTCGTTCGGGAGGCCCGCGTTCGGGTAGCAGGCGACGTACGTCGAGGCGACGGCAGCGAGCTCCTCGAGGAAAGGCCGCATCTCGGTGGCGCCGAGCGAGCAGTTGACGCCGACGAGGAGCGGCTCCGCGTGCTCGATGGAGATCCAGAACGCCTCCGGGGTCTGGCCGGAGAGGTTGCGGCCGCTGCGATCAACCGCCGTGAAGGAGAGCCAGAGCGGGAGCTCCGGCGCGACCTCCTGCGCAGCGACGATCGCAGCCTTCGCGTTCAGGGTGTCGAAGACCGTCTCGATCAGCAGGAGGTCGACGCCGCCCTCGCGGAGCGCCGCGATCTGCTCCGCGTACGCCTCTCGCACCTCGTCGAAGGAGACCGCGCGGAACGAGGGGTCGTCCACCCTCGGTGACAGCGAGAGCGAGACGTTGAGCGGCCCGACCGAGCCCGCGACGAAGCGGGGCTTCTCGGGCGTGCGCTCGGTCCAGGCGTCCGCGGCCGCCCGCGCGAGCCGCGCCCCCGCGAGGCTCATCTCGGCGGCGACGGACTCGAGGCCGTAGTCGGCCTGCCCGATCCGGGTCGCGGTGAACGTGTTCGTCGTCGCGATGTCCGCGCCCGCGGCGAAGTACGCGTCGTGGATCTCGGCGACGACCTGCGGTTGCGTGAGGTTGAGGAGGTCAGGGTTGCCTCGCACGTCGCGCGGGTGGTCGCGGAAGCGCTCGCCGCGGTAGGCCTCCTCCGAGAGGGCGCGCCGATGGATGAGGACGCCCCAGGAGCCATCGAGGACGAGGATGCGCTCGGCGAGGAGGAGGCGCAGCCGCTCGGCGACGCCCGCCCCCTGATCCTGCCGTCGTGCTCGTCGTCCTCGCTCCATCGCTCCTCGCTCGACGGCGGCCTGACGCCAGGGCGCGCCGCCTCGGAGCGACGGGCTCTTTAGGCGTTTGGTCACCCGGTCGCCAAGCCGCCACAAAGCTCTCCGGGAGCGCTCAGGCTAGCGCAACAGGCGTGACGGATTTAGGATCGTCGCGTCCGACAAGCGACCGAGGGGAGAGGTCATGACCAAACGCGTCCTCACGCTCCTTTCCGTTGCGCTCCTCGCATTGCTCGTCGTGTCGGTACCGACGGGCGCGGCAACCGGCCGCTGGGAGCCGGGAAGGGCGATCGAGCTCCGAGGGACGCTCGGCGACGCGCCCTACCGCGTTGTCGTGCCCAGCAACTGGAACGGCACGCTCCTCGTCTTCGCGCACGGGTACGGCCGCAACGCGAACCAGCCGATCCCGATCACCCCGAACTACGGCAGCGCAGGCCAGGAGCAGAGCTTCCTCGACCGTGGCTAC
>JAVQXS010000168.1:0-4238 GCA_033578065.1 Thermoleophilia bacterium | reverse complement strand
CCTGCACGACGATCTCGACCGTCTCTTGCTCGAGCAGCGCTGGGTCGGCCTGGGGCCAGGGTGTCTCCCAGAGCCGCTCATGCCCAAGCCGCTCCCAGAGCTCCTCGGCGACGTGGGGGGCGTACGGCTGGATGAGGGAGACGGCCGTCTCGGCGGCGAAGCGGGAGTCCGGGCCTGCACGGTCCTGGGAGAGCTCGTTCACGAGCTCCATAACGGCGGCGATCGCCGTGTTGAAGGCGAAGCGCCGCCCGATGTCGTCGGTCACCTTCGCGATCGCCCAGTGCGCCTTGCGCGCGAGCGGACCACCCGCGGGCGGGCCGTGGGGAGCGGTCTCGGCCACCTCGTTCACGACCCGCCACAGCCGCCGGACGAAGCGCGCCATCGCCTCGACGCTCGTCTCCGTCCACTCCATGTCCTCGCTCGCGGGGCCGAGGAAGAGGATGTTCAGCCGGCAGGCGTCGGCGCCGTAGCGCTCGACGAAGTCGTCGGGCCCGACGATGTTCCCCGCCCGCTTCGACATCTTCGTCTTGCCGAGCGTGACCCAGCCGTTCGAGAAGAAGCGCGCGAACGGCTCCCGGAAGCCGACGAGCCCCATGTCGTTCAGGACCTTCACCCAGAAGCGGGCGTAGATCATGTGCATCGTCGCGTGGTCGACGCCGCCGATGTAGAGGTCGACCGGGTTCCAGTAGTCGACGGCGTCGCGGTCGAAGGGCGCGTGGTCGTTGCGCGCGTCGCAGTAGCGCAGGAAGTACCACGAGGAGTCGACGAAGGTGTCCATCGTCTCCGTCTCGCGCTGCGCCGGGCTCCCGCAGGACGGGCAGGGGACGTTCACCCACTCCTCGACCTGGGCGAGCGGCGGGCGGCCCTTCGGCGTGTAGTCCTCGATCTCGGGCAGGAGGACCGGCAGCTCGTCCTCAGGGACGGGAACGATGCCGCACCCCTCGCAGTAGACGATGGGGATCGGGCACCCCCAGTAGCGCTGACGCGAGAAGCCCCAGTCGCGGAGCCGGTAGTTGACCGCGAAGCGGCCGCGCCCCTCAGCCGCGAGCTTCTCGACGATCCGCCGCCCGCCCTCCGGCGCTGGCAGGCCGTCGAACTCCGCGGAGTTGACGAGCACCGCGCCGTCACCGTGCTCGACGTAGGCGACCGACTCGTCCACCTCCCCCTCGCGGGGCCGCACGACCCACCGCACGGGCAGGCCGAACGCGCGGGCGAAGTCAAGGTCGCGCTGGTCGTGCGCGGGGACAGCCATGATCGCCCCCGTCCCGTAGTCGGCGAGGACGTAGTCGGCGACGTAGACGGGAAGGCGCTCGCCGTTCACGGGGTTCACCGCGTGCAGCCCCGTGAAGACGCCGGTCTTCTCGACGGCTTGCGCGCGCTCCTCCGTCTTCTTCGCCGCAGCGCGCTCGACGTACGACACCACCTCCTCGGAGGCGATCCGCCGCACGAGCTCGTGCTCGGGCGCGAGCACGAAGAAGGTCGCCCCGTAGAGCGTGTCCGGACGGGTCGTGAACACGGGGACGTCCTCGCCCCACTCCTCGATGCGGAAGAGGATCTCGGCGCCCTCGGAGCGCCCGATCCAGTTCCGCTGCCGGGCCTTGATCGACTCCGGCCAGTCGACGGTGTCGAGGTCGTCGAGGAGGGCGTCTGCGTAGTCGGTGATGCGGAAGAACCACTGCTCCATGACGCGGGAGACGACCTCCGCGCCACAGCGCTCGCAGCGCCCGTCGTGCACCTGCTCGTTCGCGAGCACCGTCTGGTCGACCGGGCACCACTTCACGGGCGCGCCCTTGCGGTACGCGAGGCCGCGCTCGTAGAAGCGGAGGAACTGCCACTGCTGCCAGCGGTAGTAGCTGGGCTCGTGCGTCGAGAGCTCGCGCGACCAGTCGATCGCCCACCCGATGCGCCGCATCGAGCGCCGGATGTGCGCGATGTTGCGCTCGGTCGTGAGCCGGGGGTGGAGACCCTCCCTGATGGCGGCGTTCTCCGCCGGCAGCCCGAAGGAGTCGAACCCCTGCGGGTGGAGGACGCGCATCCCGTTCCGTCGCCGGAAGTGCGTGACGACGTCCCCGATCGTGTACACGAGCATGTGCCCCATGTGGAGCGTCCCCGACGGGTAGGGGAGCATCTCGAGCACGTACGACTTCTCGCCGCGCGTCCGCTCCTCGGGGCTCGGGTTCGGGACCTCGAACGCGCGCTCGCGCTCCCAGACCGCCTGCCACTTCGCCTCGATCGCCTGTGCGTCGTACCTGTCCATCGCCTCGCTCGTCTCGCTCGTTCGACTCGCCGGACAAAAAAGCCTCTCGCTGGAGAGGCTTGGGGAACGGTCGCGGCCCGCGCCGCGCTCGCTCCTGCCTTACGGGGAACGCCGCTCCATGCGTGGAGAAGGCTAACAGGCAGAATCCTCCGGTGCTCGACCTCTTCCCCCTCTCGGCGCGCATCGATGGCGACGATCTCGTCCTCGGCGGGCTCCCGGCGAGCGAGCTCGCCAACCGTTTCGGGACGCCGCTCTACGTCTACTGCGAGGACACCGTCCGCGAGCGCTCGCGGGCGCTGCGGGCAGCGGTCGGCGACGGGGGCCGGGTCTTCTACGGGACGAAGGCGTTCCCGAACGTCGCCGTCCTGCGGCTTCTCCGCGAGGAGGGCCTGGGCGCGGACGTCGCCTCCACGGGCGAGCTCGCGCTCGCGCGCGCGGCCGGCCTCGGAGGCTCGGAGCTCGTCGTCCACGGCTCGAACAAGGACGAGACGCTCCTCCGCGCGGCCTCCCGCGAGGGTGCCCCGATCGTGATCGACGCCCCCGACGAGGTCGAGCTCGCCGCAGCCGCCGGGGTCGAGCGGGTGCTCGTGCGCGTCACGCTCGGCGTCGACGCGGACACGCACGAGGCGATCGTCACCGGCCACCACGGGTCGAAGTTCGGGCTGCCGCCCACCCAGGCGCTACGCGCGGTTCGCGACGCGCTCGCGCGCGACCTCGACGTCCTCGGCGTCCACGTGCACGTCGGCTCGCAGCTCCCCGACTTCACGGCGCAGGCGGAGACGATCCGGCGGCTCGCCGCCTTCGCGGCGTCCTGCCGTGACGAGCTCGACTGGGAGGCGCGGGTCGCCGACCTCGGCGGCGGGTTCGGGATCCGCCACCACCCCGAGGAGGAGACGACCGACGCCGCCCGGCTCGCACAGGAGGCGGCTTCGACGGCCCGCGCCGAGTTCCGAGCGATCGGGCTGCCGGAGCCCGAGGTCTGGCTCGAGCCCGGCCGCTGCCTCGTCGGCCGTGCCGGCGTGACCCTCTACCGCGTGGGTGCGGTGAAGCGCCTGCCGGAGCGCACCTGGGTCGCGATCGACGGCGGGATGTCCGACAACCCGCGCCCGCAGCTCTACGGCGCCCGCTACACGGCGCTCTCGGCCGCCCGCGCAGCCGAGCCCCCGGACGAGCTCGTGAGCGTCGCGGGGATGCACTGCGAGTCGGGCGACGTCCTCATCGACGACGTCGAGCTCCCCTCCCCACGCCGCGGCGACCTGCTCGCCGTCCCGGCGACCGGCGCCTACACCCTCGCGATGAGCTCGACGTACAACGGGGTCCCCCGTCCCGCCGCTGTCCTCGTGCGCGACGGCGAGGCGAGGCTCATCCGGCGCCGAGAGAGCCTCTCCGACCTCCTTCGTCTCGAGGTGTGATCCCGTGCGCTTCCGCTCCTGCGACGAGCGCGGCGCCGACGGCTTCTCCTGGGTCGCCGAGGAGCCGATGACGCGGACGTCGCACGCGCTCGCCTCGGAGGGCACGGTGTGGCTCGTCGACCCCCTCGACTGGCCGGAGGCGCTCGAGCGTGCGCTCACGCTTGGGGAGCCCGCAGGCGTCCTCCAGCTCCTCGACCGCCACAACCGCGACTGCGGTGCGCTCGCCGAGCGCCTCGGCGTGCCCCGGCTGGTCGTGCCGGACGAGGTGCCCGAGAGCCCGTTCGTCTGCCTCCCGCTCCTGCGGCGCAGGCGCTGGCGGGAGACCGCGCTCTGGTGGCCGGAGAAGCGAACGCTCGTCGTCGCCGAGGCGGTCGGCACGAACCGCTTCTTCACCGGCGGCAGGGAGCCGCTCGGCGTCCACCTCCTCCTGCGGCTGACCCCGCCGCGGGCGCTCGCCTCCTACGCGCCCGAGCACCTGCTCGTCGGCCACGGCGTCGGCCTCCACGGCCCGGAGGCCGCCGCCGCGCTTCGGCGGGCGCTCCTACGCAGCCACCGCGACCTCCCCCGCG
>JAVQXS010000167.1:0-4263 GCA_033578065.1 Thermoleophilia bacterium | reverse complement strand
GATCGGCACGCGGACCGAGCCGGCGAGCGCGCGCCGCCGTGGGTGCTGGGGGCGTGGGTCGGGGCAGCGAACGATCTCGACGTGGACGCCAGTCCCACGAGCCGCGGCCCGCGCGAGCGCGCCCGTCCGGCGGGCGTGCCAGGAGGAGGTGACGAGGACGAGCTCGCGCGCGTCGTGCGCGAGCGCGGCTCGCACCGCGCCCACGACGTTGCCGAGGGTGGAGCGTGCCTCGCGGTCGAGGAGGACGCGGCTGGGGCCGCTCCACGCGCGCGCCATGAGCTCCGCCTCCGAGGTCGGCGCACGACGGCGTGCCCAGCCCGAGAGCAGCACGAGGTCGTCGGCCGTCGCGATCTCGGCGGCGCGCGCGAGCCGGGCCGCGCAGATGGGGTGCAGCCGAGCGCTGCCGTCGGAGTACCCGAGGACGACGACGAGCCGACGCCTCACCGCCGCCTCCGGAGCCGTCGCCAGACGCCGTAGAGGAGGAGCGTGCCCACGACGGTGACGACGAGCTCGGCCGCGCGGCGCCCTCGCAGCTTCGACTCCCCGCTCGCGCGCTCGCGCATGTGCACGGGCACCTCCTGGACACGGAGCCCGGCCTCGCGCAGCCGCAGGAGGGACTCGACCTCGGGCGCTCCGCTGTCGTACGGCTCGGCGAGGATCGGGAGCGCCGTCGCGCTCGCCGCGTACATCCCGCTCGTCGCGTCGTGGAACGGGCGCCCGAGCGCGACGCGCATGCCACGACGGAGGAGCGCGGTTCCCAGGCGGCGGGCTCCGCTCGGCTCGTACCGGTACGCCTCGTACCCCTCTCCGGTCGCGAACCGCGAGCCGACCGCGACGTCGGCCTCGCCGGAGCGGACGATGGCGAGCAGCCGGGAGAGCTCGGCGGCGGGGTGCTGGCCGTCGGCGTCGACGCGGCCGGCGTACGCGTACCCATGGTCGCGCGCGTAGCCGTAGCCTGCGGCGATCACCGCCCGCAGCCCGCGGTTCTCGGGGAAGGAGAGGACTTCCGCGCCGTGCTCTCGGGCGACGTCGGCGGTGCGGTCGGTGGAGCCGTCGTCGACGACGAGGACGTCCGCTCCGGGCAGCTCCCGGCGCAGCTCCTCGAGGACGGCTGGGAGGTTCCGCTCCTCGTTCCAGGCGGGAATGACGACGAGCGTGTCGGCTGCCGGCACCGCCCGAGCGTAGACGACGGCGCCCGCACCCGCCGTCGAGCAGGGGCGACAGGACTCGAACCTGCAACCCCCGGTTTTGGAGACCGGTGCTCTACCAGTTGAGCTACGCCCCTGGGCTGCGAGCGCGAATGGTACCCCGGGGGCGCGGTCGTCCCCGGCCTTGGCATGATCGGCACGTGCAACGGCGCGCGCTCGGGCTCCTCTTCGCCGTGCTCGCTGCCGGGCTCGTGCTCGTCGCCGCGGCCGCTGCGCGCGAGGGTGGTGGCGCCTTGGTCGTCGCGCTCGCGGCGGCGGTCCTCGCGCTCTGGCTCGCCGACCTCGCGCGGCGTGCGCTCGCGCGCCGCCGCTGAGGAGTTCGGGCGCGGGCGGCGTATTCTCCATCCGTGGCTGCGGTGGACGAGACGCAGGCGCTCTGGCAGCGCTACCGCGCGTCCGGAGATCGGGAGGCCCGTGACCGCCTCATCCTCACGTACGCGCCGCTCGTGAAGTTCGTCGCCGGTCGGGTCGGCGCGAGCCTGCCCGCGCACGTCGACGAGCAGGACCTCGTCTCGTACGGCCTCCTCGGGCTCATCAGCGCCATCGAGCGCTACGACCCCGAGCGCGAGATCAAGTTCGAGACGTTCGCGATCGCGAGGATCCGCGGCGCGATCATCGACGAGCTCCGCTCGCTCGATTGGGTGCCGCGCTCCGTGCGCACGCGCGCGCGCCAGATCGAGCACGCGATCGCCGCCCTCGAGCGGGAGCTCATGCGCGCGCCGACGGACGACGAGATCGCGAGGAAGCTCGGGATCTCGCCGGCCGAGCTCGAGGAGAGCCTCCACGAGATCTCGCGCACGTCGGTGGTGGCGCTCGACGAGCTCTGGTCGCCCTCGGGGACGGGCGACCACCTCTCGCTCATCGACACGATCGAGGACGACACGGGACCGGATCCTGAGGTCTCGCTCGAGGAGACGGAGGTGCGCGAGGCGCTCGCCGAGGCGATCTCCACCCTCCCGGAGCGCGAGAAGCTCGTCGTCACCCTCTACTACTACGAGGAGCTCACCCTGCGCGAGATCGGCGAGGTGCTCGGCGTGACCGAGTCGCGGGTCTCGCAGCTTCACACGAAGGCGATCCTGCGCATGAAGGCGCACCTCTCGGGGGCGCACCGGGAGCGCTCCGAGGCCTGAGCCGACCTCGCCGAGCGCGAGGCGGCGGCGCGCGGTCGCCCCGGCGCCCGGTCGCCCCGGCGCCCGGACTAAGCTGTCTCCTGCGACCCTGAACCGAGGAGGACCTCCGAGCCAATGCCCGAGCCAGCGAAGATCCGGAACATCGCCGTCGTCGGCCATCGCGGGACAGGGAAGACGTCGCTCGTGGAGGCGCTCCTCTACCAGTCGGGCGCAATCAACCGGCTCGGCACCGTCGAAGCGGGGACGACGGTGACCGACTTCGACGAGGATGAGCACGCGCGTCAGCTCTCGATCTCGCAGGCGCTCGCGCACGCGACCTGGCGCGAGCGCAGGCTCAACCTCCTCGACGTCCCCGGCGATCCGAGCTTCCAGGGCGAGCTGCGGACCGCGGCGCGGGTGGTGGAGGGGATGCTCGTCACCGTCTCCGCGGTGATGGGCGTCGAGGTCGGGACGACGCGGGCATGGAAGCTCGGAGACGAGCTCGGGCTCGCGCGGCTGCTCGTCGTGAACATGCTCGACCGCGAGCGCGCCGACTTCGAGCGGACGCTCGCCCAGCTCCAGGAGCAGCTCTCGTCCCGGTGCGTCGCGGTGCACGTCCCGATCGGCGCCGAGCACGAGCTCACGGGGATCGTGGACGTGCTCCACCTGTGCGCCTACTCGAGCCCCGAGGGCGGTCGGGAGGGCGATCGAGAGCCGATCCCCGAGGCGATGGCCGAGGTTGTCGCCGAGTACCGGGAGAAGCTCCTCGACTCGGTCGTCGAGACGGACGAGGAGCTCATGGAGCGCTACCTCGAGGGCCAGGAGCTCGACGCGGCGGAGGTCGCTCACGCGCTCAAGGAGGCGGTCACGCGCGGCGCGGTCTTCCCCGTCGCCTGCGCTGTCGCGACGAAGAACCTCGGGAGCCGCGCGCTCCTCGACCTCCTCGTCGAAGGCGTCCCCTCGCCGGCGAAGAAGGGGTCGCCGATCGACGTCGACGGGGCCGCGACGGCGCTCCTCGTCTTCAAGACGCTCGCGGATCCGTTCGCGGGCCGCATCAACCTCTTCCGCGTGCTCAAGGGGACGGTCGCGCCCGACACGACGCTCGTCAACCTCCGCGCGAAGGCGAAGGAGCGTCTGGGGACGCTCCTCGAGGTGCGGGGGAAGGAGCACAAGCCCGCGCTCGGCTTCGGGGAGGGCGATCTCGGGGCGGTGGCGAAGCTGAAGGAGGCGCAGACCGGCGACCTCCTCGCCGATCGCGAGGTCGACGTGCCGCTCCCCGACTTCGGGTTCCCTGAGCCCGTCATGAGCTTCGCGATCGCGCCGAAGGCGAAGGGCGACGAGGAGAAGATGGCGAACGCCATCCGCCGTCTCGCCGAGGAGGACCCGACGCTGCGCCTTCGCCGCGACCCGCAGACGGGGGAGGAGATCCTCTCCGGGATGAGCCAGATGCACGTCGAGATCGCGCTCGAGCGCGCCAGGCGGCGCTTCGGCGTCGACATCGAGCTCCACCCGCCACGCGTCCCGTACCGGGAGACGATCCGCGCGCAGGCGCGCGCCCGCCACCGCTACAAGAAGCAGACGGGCGGCCGCGGCCAGTTCGGCGACTGCGAGATCGTCATCGAGCCCCTCCCCGACGGCGGCTACGAGTTCGTGGACGAGATCGTCGGCGGGGTCATCTCGCAGGGCTACCGCCCGGCGGTGGACAAGGGGATCCAGGAGGCGATGCAGCACGGCGAGCTCGCTGGCGCCCCGGTGCAGGGGGTACGCGTGCGGCTCGTCGATGGCCAGGAGCACTCGGTCGACTCCTCGGAGATGGCCTTCAAGATCGCGGGCTCGATGGCGTTCAAGGAGGCGTATGCGAAGGCGCAGCCCACGCTGCTGGAGCCGATCATGGAGCTCGAGGTAACCGTTCCCGACGAGGCGGTGGGCGCCGTGAACGGCGATCT
>JAVQXS010000166.1:0-4306 GCA_033578065.1 Thermoleophilia bacterium | reverse complement strand
GAGGCCTGTCAACCTCAGCCGTGCGGTCTCGCCATCGCGCGGTAGTCGAGCGCCTCGTCGAGCACCTTCGCGTCGACGCCTGCCTCGAGCGCGACCTCGCGCAGCGAGCGGCCGGAGGCGGCCGCCTCCTTCACGATCTCCGTCGCCTTGTCGTACCCGATGTACGGGTTGAGAGCGGTCGCCGCGGAGAGCGTGAGCTCCGCGTAGCGCTCGAGGCGCTCGCGGTTCGGCTCGATCCCGTCCACGCAGCGCTCGGCGAGGAGTCGCGAGGCGCTCGCGAGGAGCCCGATCGAGTCGAGGAGGTTCCGCGCCATGAGCGGGACGTAGACGTTGAGCTCGAAGTGGCCGTTCATGCCGCCGATCGTGATCGCGGCGTCGTTCCCAATGACCTGCGCGGCAACCTGGGTCACCACCTCCGGGATGACGGGGTTCACCTTGCCCGGCATGATCGAGCTCCCCTTCTGGAGCTCCGGGAGGTAGATCTCGCCGAGACCGGCGCGTGGCCCCGAGCCCATGAGCCGGAGGTCGTTCGCGATCTTCGTCAGCGAGACGGCGACGACCTTGAGCGCGCCCGAGGTCTCGACGAGCGCGTCGCGCGCAGCCTGCGCCTCGAAGTGGTCGACCGGGGCGGAGATGGGAAGGCCGGTGTCACGGGAGAGGATCTCGCGCACGCGCTCGGCGAACTCGGGGTGCGTGTTGAGCCCCGTGCCCGTGGCGGTCCCCCCGAGCGGGATCTGACCGAGTCGGGGAAGGGCATCCTCGACCCGGGCGATCCCCTGCCGCACCTGCGCGGCGTACCCGCCGAACTCCTGGCCGAGGGTCACCGGCACCGCGTCCATGAGGTGCGTGCGGCCGGACTTCACGAGATCCGCGAACTCCGCCGCCTTCCGCTCGAGCGAGGAGGCGAGCCGCTCGAGAGCAGGGAGGAGATCGTGGACGATCTCCCCGAGCGCCGCGAGGTGCACCGCCGAGGGGAAGACGTCGTTCGACGACTGCCCCATGTTCACGTGGTCGTTCGGGTGGACGTCCTCGCCCGCGAGGGTGGCGATGACCTCGTTCGCGTTCATGTTCGAGCTCGTCCCCGAGCCCGTCTGGAAGACGTCGACCGGGAACTGGTCGTCGAGCTCGCCAGACGCGACTCGGTCGGCGGCTGCGGCGATCCGCTCGGCGAGGTCGCGGTCGAGGAGCCCAAGGTCGGCGTTCACCCGCGCGGCAGCGGCCTTGATGCGCCCGAGCCAGCGGGCCACGGGCGTCGGGATCGGCTCGCCGGAGACGGGGAAGTTCGCGATTGCCTTCTCCGTCTCGGCGCCCCAGAGCGGTGTCGAGGTCGTCGTCTCGTCCATGCGGCGAGTGTAGAGGGCTGCGCCCCCTCGAGCGCGTCGAGACGCTCGCGGCCTGAGGGCGGCCCGCGAGCGTGAGCAACCTGGGGTCGACTACCGCCCTCGCGCGGCCGCGAGGAGCTCCTCCCACGTGCAGAGCTTCACGCGAGGACGACCCTGGGGCTCGCCGCGCGAGCGCTCGAGCGCGTCGATCCGCTCCCACCCCTCGTACGTGACGAGCTCGACGCTCCGCTCGGCGAGGAGAGCGTCGATCGTGCCGTCCGCTGCACGGCGCGCGAGCCGGCCCGAGCGGGCATCCTCGAGGAGGCGCTCGGTCGTCTCCGTCGCGTCCTTCTTGTTCGTGCCGATGATCCCAGTCGGGCCTCGCTTGATCCAGCCCGCGCAGTAGAGGCCCGGTACCGGCTCCCCTGCCGCGTCGAGCACGCGACCTTCGGCGTTCGGGATCGTCCCTGAGCGCTCGTCGTAGGGCACCCCGGGAATGCCGACGCCCCGATAGCCGACGCTCCGGAAGACGAGACCGCAGGGGATCGTCTCCCGCTCGTCGGTCGCCACCGCCCGGACGCTCCCCGACCCGTCTGGCGCGAGCTCGTTGCGGACGAGCTCGATCGCCTCGACCCTCCCCTCGCCGAGGATCGCGACGGGAGAGAGCCGAAAGCGGAGCCGGATCGTGCGCGACTTCCCGGACGGAGCGCGCCCGGCGAAGCTGCGGAGGATCTCCAGGTTGCGCTTCACCGCGTTCGAGGCGGCGGCGAGCTCCGCCTCGCTCGCAGGGTCGAGCTCGAGCTCAGACGGATCGAGGGCGACATCAGCGCCCGAGAGCTCGCCGAGCTCCGCGAGCTCGGCGGGCGTCCATGCGGCTTGCACGGGCCCCCGCCGTCCGACGACGACGATCTCGCGAATGCCGGAGCTTGCGATCGCCTCGATCGAGGCATCGGTGGCGTCGGTCGGCGCGAGCTCCTCGCGCGTGAGGGCGAGCATCCGCGCGACGTCGAGGGCGACGTTCCCGTTCCCGATGACGACGGCGCGCTCGGCCGAGAGGTCGAGAGCGAGGTCCTGGAAGTCGGGGTGGCCGTTGTACCAGGCGACGAGCTCGGTCGCGGCCCAGGAGCCAGGGAGGTCCTCGCCCGGGATCCCGAGCCGACGGTCCGTCTGCGAGCCCACGGCGTAGACGACCGCATCGTAGAGGGCGGCGAGCTCGGCCTGGCTCACGTCGCGCCCGACCTCGACGTTACCGAGGAAGCGGAACCCAGGTCGCGCGGCGATCTTCTCGAACGTCCTCGACACGGTCTTCAGCTGCGGGTGGTCGGGAGCGACCCCGAGGCGCACGAGGCCCCACGGCGTCGGCAGGCGCTCGAGGAGATCGACCTCCACTCGAGGGTCATCGCTCTCGAGCAGGTGACCGGCAGCGTAGAACGCGGCCGGCCCCGAGCCGACGATCGCGACGCGCAGCGGACGCTTCTCGCTCACGGACCCGATGCTATGCCGGCAGCCGCCGAGAGCCGTCGACAACCGGCAGGCCTGCTGCGAGAGCTCCCCTCTCACGGACGTCACGCCGAGGCGACGAGGTCGTGGGAGACGCGACGCGTCAGGCGCCGCAGCCCGAGCCGCAGCCGCCCATGGGCGTGCCTCCTGGGAGCTCCTCGTCCTCGGCCACCGTGAACGAGTGGCCGCAGCCGCAGGAGGCGACGGCGTTCGGGTTGTCGATCTTGAAGCCGGACTCCTGGATCGTGTTCAGGTAGTCGATCGTCGCTCCCCGCAGGTAGGGGGCGCTGAAGGGGTCGATGACGACCGGGACGCCCTCGAGCTCGAGCTCGATGTCTCCCTCGGCGGGACCCGAGTCGAAGCCGAGACCGTACTGGAAGCCCGAGCACCCGCCACCCTGGATCGCGACGCGCAGCACGAGGCGCTCGGCGTCGGGCTCCTCGGCGAGGAGCTCCTTGATCTTCGCTGCGGCGACAGGCGTGAGGCTGATCAGGGTCTCGGTGGGTCGCTCGACGGTCGACATGGCCTCATGGTAGCGGACGCCCGGCCGGTCTCCCTTCCTCTGACTTTGTGACACTCGCAGCGCGCTTTCCACGCGGACTTTCGGATCCCTTCGTGCGCGAGAAACCGGGGGTGCTAGGTTTCGCCGGAGAGAGACGTCCGAGGTTGTCGCCGGGGGGCGAGTCGTGCTGTCGAACTGGCTACCGTTCCTCTTCTACGCGCTCTTCGCCGCCGCGATCCCGGCGTCGATGATCGCGATGTCGTACCTCCTCCCGAAGCGGCTGGTCGCGCGCACGCGGCAGCGTCTGCTCCCCTTCGAGTCGGGCGTCTCCGAAGGCCCCCCCGACCGCGAGCGGCGGTTCACGATCAGCTTCTACCTCACTGCCATCCTCTTCATCCTCTTCGACATCGAGGTCGTCTTCCTCTACCCGCTCGCCGTGCGACTCGAGGCCCTCGGCTGGTTCGGCGTCGCCGAGCTCGCCGTCTTCATCGGCATCCTCGGCGTCGCCTTCGTGTACGTCTGGCGGAAGGGCGCCCTGCGATGGAGCTGAGGCGGGAGCTCCCCCAGGTCTCCGACCGGCCCCTCGCGAAGGCGGGGCTCCGCTCGGAGCGCGTGCTCTGGCCGGGCAAGGGACCGGGCGTCTTCGAGCACGAGGTGGAGCGGATCGAGGACGCGCTCCTCCTGACGACGGTCGACAAGGCCGTAGCCTGGGCGCAGTCAAGCTCGATGTGGCCCGACACCTTCGGCCTCGCCTGCTGCGCCATCGAGATGATGTCGATCGTCTCCTCGCGCTACGACATCGCCCGCTTTGGCATGGAGCGCTTCTCGTCCTCGCCCCGCCAGGCCGACCTCCTCATCGTCTCCGGACGCGTCACGCACAAGATGGCGCCCGCGATCCGGCAGGTGTACGACCAGATGCTCGAGCCGAAGTGGGTGATCGCCATGGGGGCGTGCGCGAGCTCCGGCGGGATGTTCTCGAACT
>JAVQXS010000165.1:0-4371 GCA_033578065.1 Thermoleophilia bacterium | reverse complement strand
GATCGCGACGGAAGCTCTCTCCGCACCCAGCAGCATCGAGCGCGCAACGATAATCGATCCTCCCCACTCCCGCAAGGCGGATGCGTCAGGCCGAGACGCGTGCCCGTGGCGCCGCGGAGCGCGCTCGGCTATCCTCGATGCCGTGACCGTCCTGAGCCGCACGCGCGCGCCTCGCCTCGCGCTCCTCCTTCCCCGCTAGGGGAAGCGGCTCCTGCGACATACCCGTCCTCGACCCGCTCGCCTCGCGACCGAAAGGAGCGTCCGCCCGATGCCGATGCCCTACTGGAAGTACCGCCCGTACGAGACCGTCCACCTCCCCGACCGCACCTGGCCCGACCGCGTCCTCGACGCTGCTCCCATCTGGTGCTCGACCGACCTCCGGGACGGGAACCAAGCCCTCGTCAACCCGATGGACAGCGCCCGGAAGCGGCGCTTCTTCGACCTCCTGCTCACGATCGGGATCCCGGAGATCGAGGTCGGCTTCCCCTCCGCCTCGAAGACCGACTTCGACTTCGTCCGCCTCTTGATCGAGGAGGACCTCGTCCCCGTGGGGACGACGATCGCCGTCCTCACGCAGACGCGGCCGGAGCTCATCGCGCGCACGTTCGAGGCGATCGCGGGCGCGAGGCGGGCGATCGTCCACCTCTACAACTCGACCTCCGTCACCCAGCGGCGCGTCGTCTTCCGCCTCGACCGAGCCGGCGTCGTCGACCTCGCGGTACGGGGAACGCGCATGTGCAAGGAGCTCGCCGCCGAGGCAGACGGGGAGATCGTCTTCGAGTACTCCCCGGAGAGCTTCCACCACACGGAGCTCGACTTCGCGCTCGAGATCTGCGAGGCGGTCGCCGAGGAGTGGGGCCCCACGCCGGAGCGGAAGATGATCGTCAACCTGCCGACGACGGTCGAGCAGTTCCCCCCGAACGTCTACGCCGACCGCATCGAGTGGTTCGGGCGCCACTTCTCGAAGCGGGACTCGATCGTGCTCTCCGTCCACCCCCACAACGATCGAGGGACGGCAGTCGCCACCGCCGAGCTCGGACTCATGGCGGGCGCGGAGCGGGTCGAGGGGACGCTCTTCGGCAACGGGGAGCGCACGGGGAACGTCGACCTCGTGACGCTCGCGCTCAACCTCCTCTCGCAGGGCGTCGACCCGAGGCTCGACCTCTCCCGGATCGACGAGGTGCGGGCGGTCGTCGAGGAGTGCAACGAGCTCCCTGTCCACCCCCGGCACCCCTACGTCGGCGAGCTCGTGTACACGGCCTTCTCCGGCTCGCACCAGGACGCGATCAAGAAGGGGATGCACGCCCAGGAGCGCTCCGAGTCGGAGCTCTGGGACGTCCCCTACCTCCCGATCGACCCGAAGGACGTCGGGCGCACGTACGAGGCGATCATCCGCGTGAACTCGCAGTCGGGGAAGGGCGGCGTCTCCTACCTCATGCTCACCGAGCACCACCTCGACCTCCCGCGCGGGCTCCAGATCGACTTCGCGCAGAAGGTGCAGGCGATCACGGACGCGCGCGGCGGCGAGCTTACCGCGGGCGAGCTCCTCGACCTCTTCCGCGAGCACTACCTCGACCACGTGACCCCCTACGCCCTCACGGGACACTCGCTCTCGAGCGAGGGCGGCGTCGAGCGCATCGCCGCCCGCGTCCTCGTCGACGGTGAGGAGCGGATCGTCGAGGGCGAGGGGAACGGCCCCATCGACGCGCTCGTCGCCGCGCTCCAGCGGGAGCTCGGCATCGAGGTGCACGTTCGCGACTACCACGAGCACGCGATGGGCCGCGGCGAGGACGCGACCGCCGCCGCCTACGTCGAGGCCGACGTCGACGGCGAGGTCGTCTGGGGGGTGGGCATCCACTCCTCGATCGTCACCGCCTCCCTCAAGGCGGTCGTGAACGCCGTGAACCGCGCGCACGCGCTGCGCGCCGCGCAGGATCCCGCGGCGGCGTTCGAGCGCTGAGCCCAGCGACGGAGGGGAGCTCCGACGCTTCGTTCCCCCTTGACAGCGGACGCGCCGGCCCGCACACTAAGGCCTTCGATGCCAGGCCACGCGTTCGTACCCGTACGCACCGCCCCGAGCGCCGTAGGCGTAGCGAGCTACGGCGTCGGCATCGGCATCCTCCTGATTCTCCCCCGCTAGGGGGAGACGCGACCGACGCGCCGAGAGGGCGCAGACGCCGACCGAACCACAGGACGAGTGCGTCCTGTGAGCCGACCATCAGGAGGACTTCACGTGAACGACCGACGCAGGATCACCATCTTCGACACGACGCTCCGGGACGGGGAGCAGTCCCCCGGCATCGCGCTCTCCCCCGAGGAGAAGGTGGAGATCGCGCTCGCGCTCGAGCGCCTCGGCGTCGACGTGATCGAGGCCGGGTTCGCAGCCTCGTCGGCGTGCGACTTCGAGGGCGTACGGGCTGTCGGCGAGGCGGTGACGCGTCCGACGGTGGCCTCCTTCGCCCGAGCGCGCGAGGACGACCTCGACGCGGCGGTCGAGGCGCTCGCGGGGGCGCGGAGCCGGACGAGGGTGCACGTCGCCCTCGGCACGAGCCCGATCCACATGGAGCACAAGCTCGGGCTCGAGCCGGACGAGGTGCTCGAGCTCGCGTCCCGCTCTGTCTCGTACGTCGTCGGCCGCGTGGACGAGGTCGAGTTCTGCTGCGAGGACGCGACGCGCTCCGATCCTGCCTTCGTGGCCGAGGTGTGCAGCGCGGTGATCGAGGCAGGCGCTACCGTCGTCAACCTGCCAGACACCGTCGGCTACGCCGTCCCGAGCGAGCACGCCGCCTTCCTGCGCGAGGTGCAGGAGCGCTGCCCGAAGCTTCGGGAGGTCACGCTCTCGGTCCACTGCCACGACGACCTCGGCCTCGCCGTCGCGAACAGCCTCGCCGGCATCGAGGCCGGAGCCACGCAGGTCGAGTGCACGGTCAACGGCATCGGGGAGCGGGCGGGGAACGCCGCCCTCGAGGAGGTCGTCATGGCCCTGCGCGTCCGCGCCGACCGCCTCGGCTGCGAGACGGGCGTCGACCCTCGCGAGATCGGGCCGGTCTCGCGGCTCGTCTCCGAGCGGACGGGCTACCCCGTGCAGCCGAACAAGGCGATCGTCGGAGCGAGCGCGTTCGCGCACGAGGCTGGGATCCACCAGGACGCACTCCTCAAGCACGCCTCCACGTACCAGATCATCGACCCAGCCGAGCTCGGCCTCCGGATGTCGCTCCCGCTCGGGAAGCACTCCGGGCGACACGCCTTCCGGAAGGCCTGCGAGGAGGCCGGCGTCCACCTCTCGAGCGCCGAGCTCGAGGTCGCCTTCCGGCGCTTCAAGGCGCTCGCCGGTCGCCGCGGGCCCGTCTCGGTGCACGAGGTGCTCGCCGGGCTCCAGGGGGTGGCAGCGTGAGGCGGTACGTCGTCGCCTGCCTCGCCGGCCACGGCATCGGCCCCGAGGTCATGGCCGAGGCGAGCCGCGCGCTCGCGCGCGTCTCCCGTCTCCACGGCTTCCGCGTCGAGGAGGTGCACGTGCCCTTCGGAGGCGAGGCCGTGACGCGGTCCGGCCACGCCCTCCCTCCGGCGACCCGGGAGGCGACGCTCGCCGCGGACGCGATCCTCGTCGCCGCAGAGCACCCCGCGCTCGCGGGCGTCGAGTCGGCGCTCGACCTCCACGCGCGCGTCGACCGCGTCCTCTTCGGCCCGCGCGGCGCCCTCGACGTCGTCACGCCGCTCGCCGAGGAGGCGAGCGAGTGGGCGCTCGAGCACGCGTTCGACCTCGCCCGCTCGAGCCGCGCGCGCGTGACGAGCGTCGGCGACGATCCGCGCTGGCGCCTCGCGTTCCGGCGCGAGGCGTCGAGGCACGACGGGGTGACGACCGAGGAGGTCGCGGCGGGGCCCGCCGCGCAGGCGCTCGCCTTCGAGCCGGAGCGCTTCGACGTCGTCGTCGCCCCCGCCCCCTTCGCAGAGGTTCTCGTGAGCGTCACGGCCCCGAGCCGACGGCCGCGCGTCGCCGCCTCCGGGCGCCTCGCGCGCTCCGGGCCCGGCGTCTTCTCCCCCACGCACGGACCCGCGCGCGAGATCGCCGGGCAAGGCGTCGCCAACCCGGCCTCGATGCTCCTCGCCACCGCCCTGATGCTCGGCGAGGGGCTCGGCGAGCGCCGCGCGGCCGAGACGCTCACGGGGGCGGTGCTCGCGGCCTGCCTCGCCGACCGGCGGCCTCCGGACATGCTCGAGACGGGCGTCGGCGCGACGACGAGGGAGTTCGGCGACGCCGTCCTCGCCGCCCTCCCGCACGCGCTCACGACCGCGGAGTTCTCGCGCGAGGCGGTGGTGGCATGAGGGGTGGCGGCATGAGAGGAGCGAGCAGCGAGGCGAGAGGAGGGAGAG
>JAVQXS010000164.1:0-4407 GCA_033578065.1 Thermoleophilia bacterium | reverse complement strand
CTGCTCCGGGAGAGGAGCTCCGGCCCGGGTACGAGGAGGGAGAGGCGCTCTTCGCAAGCCAGGGCTGCGGTGGCTGCCACGTCCTCAGCGTCGCCGGCGCGGGCGGCACCGTCGGGCCGAGCCTCGACGGCACCCGTCTCACGGAAGTGGAGATCGCGACGATCATCGCGGAGGGGCGAGGAGCGATGCCCGCCTTCTCGGGACGCCTCAGCGACGCCGAGATCGACGCGCTCGCCGTCTACGTCGCGACCGCCGCTGGACGAGCGCCGTAGGTCAGAGGGTCAGGAACACCGCCGCCACCGCAGCGAGGAGCGTCGCCGCGGCGAGGAGGGCGGCGAGGGCGCGCATCCACCCCCAGCCGTGGACGACCTTCACGCCGAGGACGAGCAGCGCAAGCGACCAGGCGACGAACCCGAGCTGGAGCGCGAGCAGCGCGCTCTCGCCTGCGCCCTCGTCCCGGCCGGCGGCGCGGAAGGTGTCGCCGCCGTAGAGGGCAAGCCGCGCGGGCAGGAGCACGAGGAGCGAGAGCGCTAGCGGGGCGAGCGCGAAGCCGAGGAGCTGCCGCTGCCGGCGGAAGGACCCTCGGCTCCCGAGGAGCTGCGTCCCGAAGTGGAGCGCGAGCCCGAGGACGAAGTACCCGACCGCCCCGTAGATCCCGCCCGCGACGAACGCCCACACGGCGACGAGGAGCGCGTCGTACTCGGGGTTGTCGAGGAGTCCTCCGGCCGTCGGGGTGGCGAGGACGGTCGCGATGCCCGCGAGGAGGACGAGGAGGAGCACGGGCTCCGAGCGAGCCCCGACGTCGTCGGGATCGTCCTCGCGGAGCGCGAAGAACACGGAGCGGGGACTGAGGAGCACGCCGGGCACGCGCAGCCACCACGCGCGGTCGGGCGAGAGCTCGTGTCCCTCCGGCGGCGACGCCACGAGGCGGAGGCTACTCGTCTGGGGCAGCGGGGGGCGCAGAGTTCGCGGACGGGTCACCACGCGCTCGAGAGCCGGGAGCGCTCGGGCTCGCCAGGCGCGACCCGCACCACCGAACGCTCCCAGTCGCGACGCAGACGATGCCGATCCACTTGAGCCCGTCCTCGACGAGGTACACCCAGTTGCCGTCGGGCCAGAAGCGCGGGGCGAGCACGGCGTCGAGCACGACCGAACCTCCGAAGAGCGCCACAGCGAGCCCGAGAGGCCAAGCCTCGGCGCTGAGGATCCGGCGATGGAGCGCGCCCACGTAGAGCGCCCCAGCAGTCGCGAGCGCTCCGACCGCGAGGTTCTCGGAGATCCCGAGGTACGTCGGCGCAAGAACCTCGTGGACTTCGAAGGCATCGTCGAGCGTGAGGTACGAGAGCGCGAGCCCAGTCACGACCGCAAAGAGCGAGTCGGCGTGCTCGTCGCGCACGCGGAGGATCCCGGCTGCGAGGAACCAGATCGCTGTACTCCCAGCGAGCACGAGCACGCCGAGCGTCGAGAGGACACCGACGAGCGGATGGATCTCAGCGATTGCCGCCGGATCGCGCGTGAGCGTGGGAATCCTGACGTCGAGGGCAAGACCGGCGAAGGCGACGCCCGCGAGTGGCGCAACGGCAGCGGCGAGGAGGAGAAGCGCAGACGAGGAGACGCGCATGAAGAAGCACTCTCACACCACCGCGAGCTCGGAGCAACGCGAGGGACGTGAGGCATGTACGGGCTCGTACGTAGCAGCGCGGCCGGCGGGGCGGCCGCTTGCGTCATCGTTTCTGTACTCATGACGACATGATCAGGACGCAGATCCAGCTGACGGAGGCACAGCTCGCCGCGGGTCCGCCGCGCGGCAGCCGAACGTGGCACATCGATCGCATCGGTCATCCGCGACCTCGACGCCCGGCGCACGCGGGCACTCAGCGTCGTCGGCAAGTACCGCTCAGGCGGAGCCAGCGACACGAGCGTCGAGCACGACGCCGCGCTCGACGAGATCTACGGCTCGTGACCGTCTTCGTCGACTCGTCGGCGCTCTACGCCCTCATGGACGCGCTCGACGTCGACAGCGAGCGGGCCGTGGGCACGTTCAGGGAGCTCACTCAGACCGACGACCTCGTCACCCACTCGTACGTGTGCGTGGAGGCGATGGCGCTGCTTCAGCAGCGCGTCGGCCTCGACGCGCTGCGCGCGCTCGTGGATGACGTGCTCCCCGTCCTCGAGATCGAATGGGTCGACGAAGCGCTCCACCGCGCGGCGACCGCAGCCTGCCTCGCGGCGGGCACGCAGCACGTCTCTTGGACGAGCTTCGAGCTCATGCGGCGCCGGGGGATCGCGCGAGCGTTCGCGTACGACGACGACTTCGAGCAGCAGGGCTTTGAGGTCGTCGGCTGAGAGCAGCCGCGCGCGGGCGAACCGAGACCACGCCGAGGAAACGACGTGCCGAGAGCAGGGGTTCATGGCAGTCGTCGATCTGGAGCACGACCGGTACGAGGAGCTGCGCGACGCCGCAGACCGTGATCCGTTTCTGGACGAGCTTGGAGTAGAGACCCGCTTTCGCCAAGTCGATGTTCATCGAGTCGAGCTTGGGCCGTGAGGCGAGCGTGATGCCCGCTGATTCGCAGAGTTTCCGAAGGCTGTCTTCGAGGACGCCGCCAGCCAGAACCGCAGCCGCCTGGTAGTAGCCGGCCTCGAGCAAGTGCTCGGACTGCTCGAGGAAGCTTACGAACACGTCCGCCTCGATGAGGCGTCGAAGGTCGAACAGCTGGCCCTGCTCAAAGTCATCGTGCGCAGCTCTGAGCACGCCGAGAGCGTTCCTCACGGGAGAAAACGTCAAGTGCTTCTCGACCTGCGTTCTGAAGTTCGCGTAGTGCTCGCTGTCCTTTCCGAACACTCGCGCCAGGAGGTTTTGCGCGCTCGTGGCCCACTGGAATGCGAGCTGGGCGTCGACAAACGGGTCGCCGACGACTCCTCGTGGGGGCTCCTGCCGGGTGGCGAGCACTGACTCGCCCATCGTCACGAGCTCTGCCAGGCGCTCGCGGATCTTCTGGTCGACCGACATGTCGCTACGCCGCCACGGCAGCTGGCCGCGCGAGCACCTCGCGCAGGAAGCGGCCCGTATGCGAGCCCTCGACCTCGGCCACCTCCTCGGGCGTCCCGGCCGCGATCACCTCGCCCCCCTCGTCGCCACCCTCGGGGCCGAGGTCGACGACCCAGTCTGCCTGCTTGATGACGTCGAGGTTGTGCTCGATGACGAGGACGGTGTTGCCCGCGTCGACGAGCCGCTGCAAGACCTCGAGCAGCTTCTCGATGTCGGCGAAGTGGAGGCCGGTGGTGGGCTCGTCGAGGATGTAGAGCGTTCTTCCGGTCGCGACCTTCGAGAGCTCGGCGGCGAGCTTCACCCGCTGCGCCTCGCCGCCGGAGAGCGTCGTCGCCGGCTGGCCGAGGCGGAGGTAGTCGAGGCCGACGTCGTGGAGGGTCTGGAGGCGGCGGCGGATCTTCGGGATCTTCGCGAAGAAGGCGAGCGCCTCCTCGACCGACATGTCGAGGACGTCCGCGATCGAGCGGCCCTTGAAGCGCACCTCGAGCGTCTCGCGGTTGTAGCGGCGCCCGTGGCAGGTCTCGCAGGGGACGTACACGTCGGGCAGGAAGTGCATCTCGATCTTGATCTGCCCATCCCCCTTGCAGGCCTCGCAGCGGCCGCCGCGGACGTTGAAGGAGAAGCGGCCGGGCTTGTAGCCGCGCACCTTCGCCTCCGGGGTGAGGGAGTAGAGCTCGCGGACGTGCGTGAAGAGGTCGGTGTACGTCGCGGGGTTCGAGCGCGGCGTGCGACCGATCGGCGACTGGTCGATGTCGATGACCTTGTCGAAGGCCTCGATGCCGACGACGTCGAGGTGGTCGCCAGGCTTCACGCGCATCCGGCTGAGGCGGTTCGCGAGCGCCTTGTACAGCACCTCGTTCACGAGGGTCGACTTCCCCGAGCCCGAGACCCCGGTGACGCAGACGAAGCGCCCGACGGGGAAGTCGACGTCGATCCCCTTGAGGTTGTGCATGGAGGCGCCGCGGACGCCGAACCAGCCGCGGTCGGGAGCGCCGCGTCGCGGCGGAACGGCGATCCGCCTCCGGCCGGCGAGGAACGCCCCCGTCACCGAGCCGGGAGTCTCCGCGACGACGTCCGCGGGCCCCTCCGCGACCACCTCGCCCCCGTGCTCGCCCGCGCCCGGCCCGAGATCGACGATCCAGTCGGCGGCGCGCATCATCTGCTCGTCGTGCTCGACGACGAGCACGGTGTTGCCGAGGTCGCGGAGCCGCTCGAGCGTCGCGATGAGCTTCCCGTTGTCGCGCTGGTGGAGCCCGATCGAGGGCTCGTCGAGGATGTAGAGGACGCCGACGAGCTGGGAGCCGATCTGCGTCGCGAGCCGGAGCCGCTGTGCCTCGCCGCCCGAGAGCGTCTTC
>JAVQXS010000163.1:0-4478 GCA_033578065.1 Thermoleophilia bacterium | reverse complement strand
GCGACCCGCGACCACCCGCTCAGCTCGTGCGAGCGAGGGCGGCGCGCTGCTCGACGGGAGCGTAGATCCGGCGCACGTACTCGTCGAGCATGCGCGCGGTCGTGAAGCGCGCGCCGCACGTCGCAAGCGACGCTTTCACCTTCTCGCACCACCCGTGCGGGACGCCGTCCGCGCCGCGCGTCGAGAAGAGCGGAAGCACCTCGCGCTCGAGGAGGTCGTAGAGGGCGTGGGCGTCGTGCGCATCCGCCTCCTCGGGGCCGAGATGCTCCGGCGTCTCGATCGCCCAGCCGTTCGAGCCATCGAAGGCCTCCGCCCACCAGCCGTCGAGCACGCTCAGGTGGAGCCCTCCGTTGAGCACGGCCTTCATCCCGCTCGTGCCGCTTGCCTCGAGCGGTCGCCGGGGGAGGTTGATCCACACGTCGCAGCCGGCGACGAGCCGCCGGGCGATGGCGAGGTCGTAGTCCTCGAGCACGACGACCCGCTGGGCGAGCTCCTGCGAGCGGCGCTTGAGCGCGAAGAGCTCCTGGAGCGCGGTCTTGCCCTCCTCGTCGAGCGGATGCGCCTTCCCGGCGATGAGGAGCTGCGCCGGAGGGTCGCCGGTGAGCAGCCGGATGAGGCGATCGGGGTCCGAGGCGAGGAGGTAGGCGCGCTTGTACGCGGCGAGGCGGCGCGCGAAGCCGAGGGTGAGCGTCTCGGCGTCGAGCGCGCTCGCCGCCGCGCGGACGTACGCGATCTCCTCGCCACGCTGGAGCCGGTCGAGCTGGCTGCGCTGGCGAACGTAGGCGACGAGCTCCGCCCGCGCGGCGCACCGCGCCTGCCAGAGCTCCCCGTCGGGGATGTCGTGCACCGCCGCCCAGGTCTCTGGCTCGTGCGCCCGCTCCTGCCAGCCAGGGCCGAGGTATCGGTCGAGGAGCGAGCGAAAGGGGTGGGAGAGGAAGGAGGGGAGGTGGACGGCGTTCGTGACGTGGTCGATCGGGACGTCGTCGTCCCCACGCGCCTCCGGGAACTGCCGTCGCCACATCGCCCGCGCGACGCGGCCGTGGAGCGCGCTCACCCCGTTGCGCGCCCGGCTCAGGCGGAGGGCGAGCTGCGTGAGGCCGGCCGGCTCCCCAGGGTCGTCGGGGACGGCGCGGAAGAGGCCGAGGAACGCGTCCTCGTCGACGCCGAGACGGGAGGGGAGGTCGGGGAGGAGGCCGAGGAGCTCCTCCGCCCCGTACGCCTCGTTCCCGGCCGGAACCGGCGTGTGCGTCGTGAAGACGAAGCGGTCGCGGGCTCGGGCGAGCGCGTCCTCCGTGGACGCGCCGCGGGCGACCTCGTCCGCCGCCACCTCGAGCGCGGCGAGCGCCGGGTGGCCCTCGTTCAGGTGGTAGACCGACGGCTCGATCCCGAGGGCGCGGAGCACGCGGACGGCGCCGGCCCCGAGGAGCGCGTACTGGGCGAGCCGGATCGCACGGCTGCCCTCGTACAGGCGAGCCGTGTACCAGCGCTGGACGGGGTCGTTCTCCGGGAGCTCGCAGTCGATGAGGTAGAGCGGCACGCGGCCGACGTCGACCCGCCAGAGCTGGAACCACGTCGTCTCGCCGAAGATCTCGAGCGAGAGCTTCAGCGGCTCGCCGTCGATCGAGACGCGCGCCATGGGGAGGCTCTTCGGGTCGCTCACCACCCAGTGCTCGAGCTGGCGTCCGGAGAGGTCGAGCCGCTGGTGGTGGTAGCCCCGCCGGTAGAGGAGCCCGACGGCGACGAGCGGCAGCCCACGGTCGCTCGCTTCCTTGAGCGTGTCGCCGGCGAGCACGCCGAGGCCGCCGGCGTACAGGGGGAGCGACGCGTGAACGCCGTACTCCGCGCAGAGGTAGGCGATCGGCCCGGGGAGGTCGGTCGCCGCGCGCGGACGCGCGAGCTCGGCGGCGAGCTCGGCGGCGAGGCGCTCGATCCGGTCGCGCAGCGCGCTGTTCCGGCTCGCGTTCGCCCGCGTCGAGGGCCAGAGGTCGGAGAGGAAGCGCACGGGGTTCGCGCCGGCGAGCTCCCAGCGGTGAGGGTTCACGTCGCGGAAGACGTCCTCTGCCCCCGGGTACCAGCTCCAGCGGTAGTTGTACGCGACCGCGGCAAGCGGGGCGAGCGCGTCGGGGAGGTGCGCCGCGAGGTCGGCGGCGCGTTCGGCGAGGTCCTGGGCCCCTGGGCCCAGCGAGAGGTCCGGTGTTCGATCGCCCATGGTCGTGCGGGAGCCGTTGGAGGACGCGCAGCCTAGCCGCTCCGTCGGCGCCTCGAGCGCGCTCGGCAGGATGGGGACGTGCTCCTCCGGATTCCCGAGCCTTACGACTTCGCGCTCTCGACCGCCCGCTTCCGCGACTACGGCCCCGACCGCGCGACCTGCTGGCACGAGGGCGGCCTCCATCGGGTCGTGGGAGGGCAGGAGGTGCGGATCGAGCCGGGCCCTGGTGGGGTGCGGATCGAGCCGGCCCCCGCGGGGGCCGCGGAGCACGTCGCTCGCCTGCTCGGGCTCCCCTTCGACCTCGCGGCCTTCCGCGCGTGGGCGCATCGCGATCCGGTGCTCTCCCGCCTCGTCGAGCTGCTCGCCGGCTTCCGGCCAACGCTCTCCCCGGATCCCTTCGAGGCGCTCGTGACCGCGATCACGACGCAGCAGATCTCCCTCCGGGCGGCGGCGGCGATCCGTGCGCGCTTCGTCGAGCGGTACGGGGAGCGCCACGAGGTCGCGTGGGCCTTCCCGAAGCGGGAGCGGGTGGCGCGCCTCCGCCCGCGCGACCTCGTCGCTCTCGGCTTCTCCGCCCGGAAGGCGGAGTACCTCATCGGGCTCGCCCGCTCCGAGCTCGACCTCGAGGCGCTCGGTGGGCTCCCGGACGAGGAGGTGCTCGCGGCGGTGACGGGCGTCCGCGGCCTCGGCCGCTGGACGGCGGACTGGTTCCTCGCCCGCCACCTCGCGCGGCCGCGCGCCTGGCCGGCCGGCGACCTCGGTCTCCGCAAGGCGGTGTCGAGGCTCTACGCTGAGGGCCGCGTTCTCACGACCGAGGAGGTCCGAGCGATTGGGGGAGCGCTTCGCCCCCTTCGAGAACCTGACGGCTCAGTTCCTGCTCGCCTCGTCGAGGATGGCCGCGTGACCATCCGGCCCGGGGCACCGGGAGACCTCGATGCCGTCGAGGAGCTCTGGCGGCGCTCCGCGGAGGAGGTCCCTCTTCGCTCCTCCGAGGATGCCGGCGACCGCGAGCGCGAGCGCACGGAGATCGCAGACATCCTCGCCTCGGGCATCTCCTTCGTCGCGGAGCGCGACGGCGGCGGGCTCCTCGGCGTCGCGCTCGCGCGGCCTCGCTCGCCGAGGCGCGTCACCCTCACCGGCCTCTACGTCACGACTGAGGCTCGGGGCTCCTGCGTCGTGAGCGCGCTCCTGCGCGAGGTCGCGCGGGCCGCAGCTGCGCTCGGCGCCGAGGTCGTCGACCTCGAAATCGCGGCCTCGAACGCCCACGCGCGCACGCTCTACGCGCGCTGGGGGTTCCGGGAGGCGGCGCTCACGATGGTCGGCGAGGTGGCGACGCTCGAGGCGCTCCTCGGGCGCGAGGAGGCCGTGTCCTTCGGCTCGATTCACGTGCAGACGGACGACCTGACGACCGTCGAGACCGCCGTCCGCCAGTTCGTCCCGCGGTTGCCGGGAGGGTCGCGGGGCTCGATCGTCGCTCCGCCGCGGTCGGGCTGGATTGCCGTCTACGACGACGTCTGCGATCGCGATCCGGAGATGCTCCGCCGGCTCGCGAAGGAGCTCGCCGATCGCATGGGCGCGGTTGTCATCTCGCTCGGCGTCGAGCGCGACGAGGTCGTCCGCATGGTCTGCCACGAGAGCGGCCGCGTC
This sequence comes from Thermoleophilia bacterium, assembly GCA_033578065.1. Taxonomy (GTDB): domain Bacteria; phylum Actinomycetota; class Thermoleophilia; order Gaiellales; family Gaiellaceae; genus GMQP-bins7. The sequence goes on along the minus strand of JAVQXS010000163.1, from coordinate 622 downwards.
GTCGACGAGTACCTGTCCGTGCCCCAGTACTACGGGCCCCTGCCGCCGGGGGACGTCGTCGGCCTGCAGGCGAACCCGCGCGTCGTCTCCCGCCTCACGGGCGTCGACCCGGAGGCGATCCGGCGCATCGCGCGCACCGCCGGCTCTCCGGCCGAGCTCCCGCCGGCGCGGGAGCTCCTCGCGGAGCTCTCGGCGGCGATGGGGATCGAGGGCGCGGGGCACGGCTGGGCCGACGCGCCGGAGATCCCGGGAGCGATCCGGATCGCGCGCGCATGAACGTCCTCCTCCTCCACGCCTGGCCGCTCGACGAGCGCATGTGGGAGCCGCAGCTGCCGGCGCTGCGCGAGGCCGGATTCGAGGCCCTCGCTCCCCGTCTCTACGGGCGCGGCCCGTCGATCGAGGGCTGGGCGGCGCAGCTCCTGGCGGAGACCGAGGGGCCGCTCGTCGTCGTCGGCGCCTCCGTGGGCGGGTACACGGCGCTCGCGCTCGCGCGCCGAGCGCCCGAGCGGGTCGTCGGCCTTGCGCTCGTCGGCTCCCGCGCGGGCGCCGCCTCTCCGGAGCGCCGGCGCGCGCGGGAGGAGCTCATCGCGGCGCGCCGCGCGGGGGGGGCTCCGCCCGAGGC
>JAVQXS010000162.1:0-4527 GCA_033578065.1 Thermoleophilia bacterium | reverse complement strand
TACCCTGTGCCATCGTGAACGTCGAGAGCGAGCGGGCGTCCTGGGCGAGAGGGCGCACCACAGCCGGCGACCGCAGGACTCGGATCCTCGATGCGACGTGCCGGGTGATCGCTCGCCACGGTGTGCGTGGCCTACGCGTCGAGCGGGTCGCCGAGGAGGCGGGTACCTCGGTAAGCCTCATCTACTACTACTTCGGAAGCCGTCGCGGCCTCGTCCGGGCGACGCTCGAGCACGCGAACGCGCGTGCCCCCTCCGGCCATCCGCTCGAGTTCGGAGAGCGGGCCGGGTACGAGGTCGTGCGGGAAGCGCTCCTCGCCGAGATCTCTGACGATGCTGCGACGATCGAGAACTCGAGCGTGTGGGGCGAAGTGCTGGCAACCTCGGCCTTCGACGCCCGGCTGCGCCCGACCGTTCGGTCGGCCGTCGAGGCCTGGGTGCAGAGCGTCGCGTCCGCGATCAGGACGGGCATCGAGGATGGCTCGGTGCGGCCGGACGTCGATCCCGCTCGGGCGGCCCAGCACCTGACTGCGCTCGTCGAGGGGCTCAGCGATCGCTGGCTAGCCGGTGCGCTCACGACGGCGGAGGCACGGGCAGTGCTCGACGAGGCGATCTCCGGCGTGCTCGGGCCACTTCCTCCGGGGCCTCAACGGGCTGGGGCTGGCGCCGGGAGACGTTCGGGAACGAGCGCGAGCAGGACGAGGTAGACGGCAGCGGCCGTGAGTCCCGACGCAGGGATGGTCACGTCAATTCCTCGGGCGACGTCTGCCCAGCGGCCGGTGTAGAGCTCCGACTGGACGCACAGGAGGCCCACCGCCGATCCGATCGCCCAGGCTGCGACGGCGCGCAGGTTGAACCCGGCCGTGAACCAGTACGCGCCGCCGCTGCGTCCTTCGTTGAACACCTGGAGAGCCTGCGGGTCGTACCGACCACGCCGGACGACCAGACCGAGCACCATGACGGTGACCCAGGGCACAGCGCAGGCATTGAGGAGAAGCGTCGCGGCCGTGATCGAGTCGACGGCGTCGAAGACGACCGTCCCCGCATACACGAGCGCGATCGCCGCCAGGGAGGCCAGCACCGTTGCCTGGGCGCGGGTCAGACGGGGAATGAGCGAGTCTGTGCTGAGGCCGGTGTCGTAGAGGTTGATTACGCCCTGCGAGATCCCACCGAGCACTCCCACGAGAAGGATCGCGAGCACGTACCAGCCGGGCACCTCCGCGATGAGCGCCGGCACGTAGTCGGTCTCGAGGTCGGCGAGCGTGGTGGCGGTGAACGCGCCGAAGAGCGAGGCGAGCACGAGGCCGACGAAGATGCTGCCAGCGGCGGCGAGAAAGATGTCAGCGTCCGAGTGGCGGGCTCGTGACACGTACCGCGTGTAGTCCGAGAGCAAGCCCGCGTAGCTGATCGGACCGGCGGCGGCGACGACCACGGCGAGCGCCCAGGTGGCCCAGAAGCCGCCGAGGAGGTACTCGCCTCCGGCGTATCCCGGGTCGAAGTCGTCGCCGAGGGCGACGACGCCGAGCGCGATGAGAGCGGCGAGGATTGGAAGGAGCACACGCTGGAGGGCAATGAGCGTCGCGTGCCCGTAGACAGCCACCGCCACGATGACCAGTGCCATGACGGCGTACCCGAGCGCGCGCGTCACGTCGCCGTCCGGCGTGCCGACGAGTCGGGTGGCGCTCGCCACGAGCGCGTCACCGCCGGTCCAGATCGAGATCGCCGCATACAAGAGCGAGAAGGCGATCTGGAGCAGCGTTCCGACGAGGCGCCCGCGGACTCCGAAGTGCGCGCCGCTCGAGACCACGCCGTTCGTTCCCGTTCTCGGGCCGAAGAGCGCAAGAGGCGCTGCCATGATTGCCCCGAGGGCGTTCCCGACGAGGATCGAGGTGACGGCGCTCCACCATCCGAGCCCGAAGACGATCGGCAGCCAGCCGAAGACGATAACGGAGAACGCGAGGTTGCCGGCGACGAAGACGTACCAGAGCTCGGAGGGCCGCGAGTGTCGCTCCTCCTCGGGGATGAAGTCGACGCCGTGGGTCTCGATCCGGCCGACGACGTCGGTTGCAGGGACGGCTTCCGAGGGTGACGTGGCGGCCACGGTGGCGAGCAGGGTAGATTAGACTGAGAATTCAGTCAACACGACCGATCTGTCAGGAAGCGGACGATGCGCTCGGCGATCTCCTCGCCGCGCTCCTCCTGCAGGAAGTGGCCCGCTCCTTCGACGATCTCGGCCGGGCCTGCGCCCGGGATCCACGACGCCATCCGCTCGGCTGCCGCGAGGGTGAAGATCGGGTCGGAGTCGGAGAAGAGCACGAGGGCCGGTCGCTCCCAGCGCCCGAGGGCGTCACGCACCTCGAGCATCTTCGCGGCCGAGGGGTGGTCGAGCTCGGTCGGCACGAGCTCGGGGAACGCCAGCACGCCGGCCTTGGACTCGGGCACCGGGAACGGCGCGTTGTACCCGCCGACGACCTCGTCGGCAATGTCCCCCACGCAGCTGATCCGGATCAGCTGGCCGGGCACGATGTCCGTCCCGACGCGTCGCACGAAGGCGCGGAAGCGGAGCCACTCCTCGGAGGGAGCCCGTCCCGCGCCGATCCCGGTGTTGAGGATGACGAGCCGCGCGACCCGCTCAGGGTGCTCGACGGCAAGCCTGAGCCCGATCGGCCCGCCCCAGTCCTGGACGACGACGGTCGTCTCACGGAGGTCGAGCTCGTCGGCGAGGCGCTCGACCGAGGCGTAGTGGAAGTCGTACGAGTAGTCCTCGATCCGGGTCGGCTTGTCTGAGCGCCCGAAGCCGAAGTAGTCGGGGGCGATCACCCGCGCGACCTTCGCGAGTGGCGGGATCATCTTCCGGTAGAGGAAGGCCCAGGTCGGCTCGCCGTGGAGGAGGAGGATCGGATCGCCGGCGCCTTCGTCGACGTAGTGCATCCGCAGGCCGCCCTGCTCGAGGTAGCGGGGCGCGAACCCGAACCCAGGGAGCCCCTCGAAGCGCTCGTCGGGCGTCCGGTAGACGGCTCCGCTGGCCGTCATCGATGAGCTGTCACGGCTGCGCGTCTCCCTGGGCGAGCTCTGCTCTCGCCTCCCGGATCGGCTCGTGCTCGTCGAGTGGGCGGGTCTGGCCGCGCGTCCGTACGAGGGAGGCGCCGATGGCGAGGGCGAGGACGACGACGATCACGGCGAGCGAGAGCGCGACCGGCACCTTGTAGGCGTCAGAGAGGAGCATCTTCGCGCCCACGAAGACGAGGATGACCGCGAGCCCGACGTTGAGGTAGCGGAAGCGGCTCATCATCCCGACGAGCACGAAGTAGAGCGAGGCGAGTCCGAGGAGCGAGAAGGCGTTCGCCGCGTAGACGATGAACGTGTCCCGGGTGACGGCGAAGATCGCCGGGATCGAGTCGACCGCGAACACGACGTCGAAGGTCGCGACGAGGACGAGCGAGGCGAGGAGCGGCGTCGCCATCCGTCGTCCATCCGGCATGCGGACGAGGAGCCGATCCCCGTGGTACCCCGGCGTTATGGGGAGGGCGCGACGGAGGAGCCGGAGCGCCGGGTTCTGCTCAGGGTGGATCTCGACCTCCTTGTGGCGGGCCATGCGGATGCCGGTGACGACGAGGAAGGCCCCGAAGACGTAGATCGTGTAGTGGAAGGCGTGGAGGAGCGCAGCGCCGGCGAGGATGAAGATGCCGCGAAGGACGACCGCGCCGACGATCCCCCAGAAGATGACCCGGCGCTGGAAGGGGGCGGGAACGGCGAAGGTTGAGAAGATGAGCGCGAAGACGAAGAGGTTGTCCATGGAGAGCGACTTCTCGATGAGGAAGCCGGCGAGGTACTCCTCCGCCGGCGTGCGCCCCTGCCAGAGGTAGAGGAAGACGGCGAAGGCGAGCCCGAGGAGCGTCCAGAAGACGCTCCAGATGGCCGCCTCGCGGAAGCCGATCCCCCGCGGATTGCGCCCGAAGGCGACGAAGTCGACCGCGAGCATGGCGACGACGAAGACGCCGAACGCCACCCACATCCAGAGATCGAGCTCCACCGAGATCCTCCTTCGTCAGACCGCTCCGATACCGCGAAGGTCTCTCCCGCCGCGACCAGCGGCCGACGCCACCGGGCACGTGGCCGGACTGACGATGGCGCCCGTCGGGGATACTGCCCCTCGGCGCGCAACGTTAGCGCATGCGCCGGCGCTCCTGGCGCGAGTCCGCTCGTGAGGAGGTCCGTCCTCGAGGCGCGGATCTGCCTCCCGGCCGTGCGGGGCGTCGTGGACCTCGGCCGCGGCTCACTTCGGGATGGCCTCGAGCTTGTAGCCGACCCCGTAGCGCGTGTGGATGAAGCTGTGCCGAGGAGCGCGGCGATCGACCTTCTCGCGGAGCTTCCGGACGAAGACGTCGACCGTCCGGTCGCGGTGCGTCGCTCGGCGGCCCCACACGCGCTGGAGGAGCTCGTCGCGGGTGAGCACGCGACCCTGCTCGCGCGCGAGCGTGTACAGGAGCCGGAACTCCGTCGGGGTGAGCTCGGCACTCTCGCCGTCAA
>JAVQXS010000161.1:0-4540 GCA_033578065.1 Thermoleophilia bacterium | reverse complement strand
GAGCGTCGCGAGCGTCCGGTCTCGCCCCGATGGAGCGAGCCGAAGCTCCGCTCGCACGCGCGTGCGAACGATCTCGAAGGCGAAGCGCTCCTCGGGCTCGACGGCGTGGACGACGAGCACATCCTCGGCGTCGGCTCCCCGCAGGAGCGTCGCCTCGCGCAGCCGAACAGCCCAGCGCGCGCCCGCGGCGAGGCCGCGGCGGTCGGGCTGCACGGTCGCGAGCTGTGGCCACCAGTCCGGGAGGTGGTACGGCTCGGAGACGAACGCCCAGACGTCGCCGACGGAAGCGAGGAGGAGCGCTGAGGCCGTGCGCCTCGCCACTCAGCGTTCCGTGAGCGAGGCGAGGAACTCCTGCCCCCCGAGCATCCGCTCGAGCTCCTCCCGCCGCGTCTCGTCGTCGAGCTCCTCGATCCGCGTGTGGGTCGGGTCGCCTGGCACCTTCTCGACGCGGAAGTGGCGGTCGGCGACGCTCGCGATCTGGGGGAGGTGCGTGATGGTGACGACCTGGGCGCGCTCGGCGAGCCGACGGAGCGTCGCCGCCACCGCGTGGGCCGTCACGCCCCCGATCCCGGCGTCGATCTCGTCGAAGACGAGGGTCTCGCTGCCCCCGACCGCGGCGAGCGCGAGCGCGATCCGGGAGAGCTCGCCCCCCGAGGCCGTCTCCGCCACGGGCGCGAGCGGCAGGCCCGGGTTCAGGCGCGCGAGGAGCACCGCGCGATCGGCCCCCGAGGGCCCGAGCTCCCCCTCCTCGAGCAGGCAGACGAGCTCCCCCTCGCCCATCCCGAGCTCCCGCAGCTCCGCGGACACCGCCTCCGCGAACGAGCCCGTGGCGGACGCCCGGGCCTCGTGGAGGTCGGCCGCGAGCGCACGCGCTCGCTCCTCCGCTTCCGCGAGCGCCTGCGCCGCTGCCTCGGCCGGGTCGTGGCCGGAGGCCGCCTCCTCGAGCTCGCGCCGGGCCGCTGACGCCCGGTCGAGGAGCTCAGGGTACGAGCAGCCGAACCGTCGGCGGAGGTCCGCGATCCGCCCCAGGCGCTCCTCCACCTCCTCGAGCTCGCGCGGATCTGCCTCGAGGGAGGCGAGGAACGCCTTGAGGTCGCCCCCGACCTCGCGCAGGCGCACGACGAGGTCGCGGAGCTCCTGCCCGGCCTCGGCGAGCTCTGGCGCGACTCGCTCGAGGGGCGCGAGGGCGCGTTCCGCGCGCGCCGCGAGATCCGCGGCGCCCTCCCCATCCTCGGGCGCGATCGCGGCGGTGGCCTCGGTGGCTGCCGCCGCGAGCTCGGCGACGCGGAGGAGGCGCTCGCGCCGTGCCCGCAAGGTCTCCTCCTCCCCGGGCTCGAGCCCACGCACCGCCTCGACGAGCGCCTCGAGCTCGGCGAGCCGGGCAGCGACCGCGCTCGCGTCCCGTGTCAGCTCCTCGTGGGCCCGGCGCGCCGACCGCAGCTCCCGCCAGGCCCTCGCCGCTTCCCGCCGCCGGAGGGCCTGCTCCGCTCCGCAGAAGGCGTCGAGGACGTCGAGCTGGAACGACGGGCGAGCGAGCCGCCGCTGCTCGTACTGTCCGGACATCGCGACGAGCCGCTCGACGGCGGCAGCCGCCGCCTCGCGCGGAACGGCTCGACCCCAGGCGTACGACCGCGTACGGCCATCCGCGAAGACGCGACGGGCGACGACGAGCCCCGGCTCGCCGGGCGGACGGAGCTCGGCGAGCGTGGAGAGCTCCTCGTCGTCGAAGAACCCATCCGGGAGGTCGAGCTCGGCCTCGACGTACGCCTCCTCCCCGGCCGCGCCGACGGAGGACGCGTCCGCACGCGCCCCGAGGAGGAGCCCGATCGCCTGCGCGAAGATCGTCTTCCCGGCCCCGGTCTCGCCTGTCACCGCGTTGAGACCGGGCGCGAAGAGGAGCTCCGCCTCTCGGATGAGGACGAGGTTCTCGATCCGCAGCCGACGGAGCACGGGACGCGCTCGTCAGAGGGCGAGGGAGAAGAGCGTCATCACGGCACGCATCTCGACGAACGGTACCGGCTCACGCTGCGTGCGCTCGACGCGCGCGAGGCGACCGACCGCCCGCCCCCGCCGTCGCCCCGCTGGCGCGCCGGAGCGGGCGCGGGGCGGTCGGCATCGTCGCCTACGAGGCGAAGCTCTGCCGGTAGCGACGCACGAACGTCGCCTCCGGGAGCGTCGCGAGGAGCGAGCGCTCCGCTCCGATGCGGACGACCGCTCGCTCCCCCTTCGCGATCGTCGAGACGCGATGCCCGTCGACGAGGACGCCCGCATCGACGCCGGACGTTCGGTTCCAGACGATGACGTCCGCGCCCGGGGGCAGGACGAGCGGGCGCGCGCGGAGCGAGTGCGCGGCGACGTACGTGAGCGCCATCGCCTCCAGCCCCCAGAAGAGCACGGGGCCGCCGTTCGAGAGGTTGTACGCGGTGGAGCCCGATGGCGTCGAGCAGATGATCCCGTCGCAGGGCTGGCGGCCGAGCTCCTCGCCACCGACCGCGAGCTCGAGCTCGATCATCCGCCCGAGCTCGGCGCTCGCGACGACGACGTCGTTCACCGCCCGCGTCCTCCCGTCCGGGTGCTCGACCTCGAGCGTCGGCAGCTCGACGACCTCGTACTCGCCCGCGAAGACGCGGCCGATCCCCTCCTCGAGCTCCCGACGGCCCATCGAGCTCAGGAAGCCGACGCGCCCGAAGTTCACCCCGATGACGGGGACGCCGGTGCCGAGGAAGCGCGTGAGCGCGCGCAGCACCGTCCCGTCGCCCCCGAGGACGACCGCGATGTCCGCTCGCAGCGGGTCGGCGGCGGGCTCAAGACCGTGCTTCTCCGCCTCGTCGGGCGGGAAGAGGAGGGCGACGCCGTGGCGCCGAGCGACCGCCTGCAGGCGTGCGAGGCCGGCGCCGATGCGGGCAGGCTGGCCGTGCGTGACGACCGCCGCCCTCCGCACGCGCTCATGCGCCACCGACGGCGTCGCGGATCCAGCGGTCGAGGTCATCGGGCAGAGACGCGTCGCGATCGTGCACGAGATGGAGGAAGAACTCCCGGTTGCCCTTCGGGCCCGGTAGGCCGGAGTCTACGACCCCGACCGTCCGCGCATCCCAGGAGAGCGCGGCATGCGCGACGCCCGCGACCGCCTTCCGCTGCACCTCCGGGTCCCGGACGACCCCTCGCCGCACGAGCGCGGGCGGCGCCTCAAACTGCGGCTTCACGAGGACGATCGCTTCCCAGCCGTCCCTCGCGAGCGCGAGGATGGGCGGGAGCGCCTTGCAGACGGAGATGAAGGAGACATCGCAGACAACGAGGTCGGGCGGGAACGGGAGCGCCTGAACCGTCCGCGCGTTCGTCCGCTCGAGGCAGACGACGCGCGGATCCGCCCGCAGGCGGGGGTGGAGCTGTCCGTGCCCGACGTCGATCGCGACGACGCGCGCCGCGCCCGCCTGGAGGAGGCAGTCGGTGAACCCCCCGGTCGACGCCCCGACGTCGGCGCAGTCGCGACCTGCGACCTCGACGCCGAACGCGTCGAGCGCCCGCCGGAGCTTCACCCCGCCCCGCGAGACGAAGGGCAGAGGGCTTCTGACCTCGAGCGGCGCATCCTCCTCGACGCGCTCGCCCGGCTTCGCATGGCCGCGGACGAGCCCCGCGAGGACGAGCGCCTGCGCCTGCGAGCGGGACTCCGCGAGGCCGCGCTCGACGAGGAGGACATCGAGCCGCTTCTTCACGCCCCGAGGGTAGAGGGCCAACCCGTGCTCGCGTCCTCGCTGCAGCTCGCCGATCCCCCGGGGCGGCAGCCCCCAGCGCGTCCGCGAGACGACCGCCACGAGGCGCGCCCACGGCGTCCGGAGGACGGGCCCGTGCCTCACACGGTACGCGTCGCGAGCTCGTCGACGAGCGCCTCGAGCGTCGACGTGTCGGCGTCGAGCTCGGCGAGCCGCGCCTTCGCGCGCGCGGCTGCCTCCTCGGCGACGCGCCGTGCGCCCTCCGGCCCGAGGCGCTCCGCGAGCCCGTCGCCGTCGAGGAGGTCGTCGACCGCCTGGAAGAGGAGTCCGAGCTCCTCGGCGAACGCTCGCCACGGGCGCTGCTCGCCCTCCGGAACGCCGGCGGCCCGCAGCCCGAGGCCGACCGCCGCCGCGAGGAGCCGGCCGGTCTTCAGGCGATCGACCTCGGCGAGGTTTTCGTCCGCGCCCGTCACGTCGAGGTACTGCCCGCCGATCATCCCGACCGTCGCCTCCGCGAGCTCGCGTCCGAGCCCCGGATCGTCGTAGGAGAGCACGATCCGGAACGCCTCGGCGAGGAGCGCGTCGCCGGCGAGGAGCGCGACTGCCTCCCCGAAGGCGACGTGCGCGCTCGGACGCCCACGACGCTCCGCGTCGTCGTCGAGCGCCGGCAGGTCGTCGTGGACGAGCGAGAAGCTGTGGACGAGCTCGAGCGCCGCTGCGGCCGGCAGCGCCGCCTTCAGGTCGGCCCCGGCGGCCTCGGCGACGGCGAGGCAGAGCACCGGGCGCACGCGCTTGCCGCCGGGCTCGAGCGCGTACCGAACCGCGCGCTC
>JAVQXS010000160.1:0-4551 GCA_033578065.1 Thermoleophilia bacterium | reverse complement strand
CGAGGTCGTGCCGCGCCGCTCCGGACGGGACACGAAGTACCGCGCCGGATCGGTCGTCGTCGTCGGCGGCCAGCCGGGGATGACGGGAGCGGCCGCGCTCACGGCGCTCGCTGCCCTGCGGGCGGACGCGGGCTACGTCCAGCTCGCCGTGCCCAACGCGTCGCTCCCCGTGCTCGAGACGCTCGCCCTCGAGCCGGTGAAGGTCGCCTGGAGGGACGAGGACGCGGTCGAGGTCATCGCAGGCGCCGCCACGAAGGCCTCCTCCCTCGCGCTCGGGCCAGGGCTCGGGCGAGCGCCCGAGCGCCAGGCGCTCGTGCGCGAGCTCCTCGCCCGGATCGACCTCCCCGCGGTCGTCGACGCGGACGCGCTCTTCGGGCTCGAGCCGCTCGAGCGCGCCGCGCCGATGGTGCTCACGCCGCACGCAGGCGAGCTCGCGCGCCTCCTCGGCGTCGGGGCGGGCTGGGTGGACGCGCACCGGCTCGAGGCGGCGGGCAGGGCCGCGGACCGCTTCGGCGCCGTCGTCCTCCTCAAGGGCCGCGACACGATCGTCACCGCTCCCCCGGGCGAGCGGCGCGCCGATCGCCCCCGGACGCTCGTCTGCGACCTCGGCCCGCCCTCGCTCGCGACCGCGGGCACGGGGGACGTCCTCGCCGGGATCGTCGCCGCCTTCCTCGCCAAGGGCGTGGAGCCGCTGCTCGCGGCGGCTGCGGCCGCGATCGCGCATGCGCTCGCGGCCCGCGCCGCGCCGCACGCGGTCGGCCTCCTCGCGAGCGACCTCCTGGCCGCGCTCCCGGGGGTGCTCGAGGGGGCTGCGGGGACGAGCGCCTGACCGGAGCGACGGCTCGGAGCGAAGGGATGGAGGAGAATGCGGGCTCGCACATGGAGCGCTCGTGCTTCACCATCGACCTCGGCGCCATCAGGCGGAACGCCGAGACGCTCCTCCGCGCCGCCCGCAGCGCCGAGCTCTGGGCCGTCGTCAAGGCCGAGGGCTACGGCCACGGCGCCGTCGACGCCGCGAAGGCGGCGATCGCGGGGGGCGCGACGGCGCTCTGCGTCGCGACGCTCCCCGAGGCGCTCCACCTGCGGGCGGCGCTCCGCGAGGCGCGCATCATCGTCATGGGCCCGGTGAGCGAGCGCGAGGTCGGCGAGGCGCGCGCTGCCCGCCTCGAGCTCGTCGCCGCCGACGGGCGGATCCCCGAGGGGGTCAAGGTGCACATCAAGCTCGACACCGGGATGGGGCGGTGGGGGCTCTCCGAGCTCCCGAGCCCGACCCGGGACGTCGTCGGCGTGATGAGCCACCTCGCCTCGGCCGAGTCCGACGAGGCCTTCACGCAGCGCCAGATCGAGCGCTTCGCCGAGGCGACGGCGGGACTCGGCAGGATCACGCGCCACCTCGCGAACACCGCCGCCACCCTCCGCTACCCGGAGGCCCGCTTCGACGCCGTCCGCTGCGGGATCGGGCTCTACGGCATCTCGCCCTTCGGCGGCGACCCCGCCGACGACGGGCTCGAGCCGGCGCTCCGCTGGGAGTCGTACCTCGCGCTCGTGAAGCTCCTCGCGCCGGGCGAGAGCACGGGCTATGGCCGGCGCTTCGTCGCCGCCCGGCCGACGTGGATCGGCATCGTGCCCGTCGGCTACGCGGACGGCTTCCGCCGCGACATGACCGGCACCGAGGTGCTCGTCGACGGCGAGCGCCGGCGCGTCGTGGGCACGATCTCGATGGATGCTCTCGCCGTCGAGCTCGGGCGGGAGCTCCCCCGCGGGACGCCGGTGACCCTCGTCGGGGACGGGATCCGCCTCGAGGAGCACGCGCGAGTGGCGGAGACGATCGGGTACGAGATCGCGACCGGGCTCAACACGCGCTCCGGACGAGCGCGGCGGGTGACGGTCGATGGCTGACGCCCGCGAGCAGGCGCGCGCCGTCCTCGGAGGCGCCCCCGCGTGGGTCGTCGGTGGCGCGGTGCGCGACCTCCTCCTCGGACGCGAGGTGCTCGATCTCGACATCGCCTGCCGCGACCCGCGGGGCGCTGCCCGTCGCTTCGCGCGCGAGTTCGGTGGCGCGGCCTTCCCCCTCTCGGAACGCCACGGCGCGTGGCGCGTCGCCCGGGGCGAGGAGACGATCGACTTCACGCCGCTCCCCGACGGGATCGAGGCCGACCTCGCGACGCGCGACTTCACGCTCAACGCGATGGCGATCCCGCTCGCAGGCGGCGAGCTCGTCGACCCCTACCGCGGACGCGCCGACCTCGAGCGAGGGGTCGTGCGCGCCGTCTCGACGGGCGTCTTCCTCGCCGACCCGCTCCGTCTCCTGCGCGCGGTGCGGCTCGAGGACGAGCTCGGCTTCCGCATGGATGCGGAGACGGAGGCGCTCGTGCGCGCTGCTGCCCCGCTCGTCGCGGAGCCAGCGGGCGAGCGGATCCTCGCGGAGCTCCGCCGGCTCTCGGTCGCCGGCTATCGGCGCCTCGACGAGCTCGGCCTCCTCGAGCCACTCGGCGGCTCCCTCGAGGGGCCGCTCGACGCGCTCGACGATCCCGACTTCCGTCTCGTCGCGGTCTTCGGGGAGCGCCTCGAGCGGCTGCCGATCTCAGGCGATCTCCGCCGCTACGCGCGCACGCTCCTCCGCGCTCGAGCCCCGGAGGACGCCTCCCCTCGGGCGATCCACCGCTTCCGGCGCGAGACGGAGCCGTGGGCGCTCGACGCGCTCGCGTTCGTCGGTGCGTGGGAGCTCTCCGGGGTCGTCGAGGCGGCCCGCGCCGCCGACCCCGGGGAGCCCCTCGTTCGCGGTGACGAGCTCGGGCTGCCGCCCGGCCCGGAGATCGGACGTATCCTCGCGGCCATCGACGAGGAACGCGCCGCAGGGACGATCTCGACGCGCGAGGAGGCGCTCGCGCTCGCGCGCGCGCTCGCTGAGGGAGGAGCGCAGTGAACGGCGAGGCCGTGCACGCGGATGCCCTCCACGACGTCGACGAGCTCGCCGAGACGGTGCGGCGCCTGCTCGGCCCCTTCGCGGGCTCGGAGATCGCGCTCGACGCGGGCTGCGGGAGCGGCGCTCTCGCCTTCGCGCTCGCGAGGTTCGTCGGGGAGGTCGTCGGGGTCGATGCGGATCGCGACGCTCTCGATGCCGCGAGCGCCGCTGCGCCGCCGAACGTGCGGCTGGTCGAAGGCGACGTCACCGCGCTGCCCTTCGACCTCGGGACGTTCGACATCGCCGCCTGCCGCGGCGTCCTCCACCACGTTCGCCGACCCGAGCTCGTCGTGTCCGAGCTCGCGCGCGTGACGCGGTTGGGGGGCCGCGTGCTCATCGTCGATCAGCTCGGCTCGATCGATCCGCTCCGCTCGCTCGAGATGGATCGGTTCCTGCGACGCCAGGATCCGAAGCACCAGCGCCTCCTGCCCGACGCGGACATCCGCGGCTACCTCGACGCGAACGACCTCGTGCTCGTGACGCACGAGGTCACGCGGCATCGCGTCGCGTGGGGGCAGGGGGCCGGTGGCGATGGCGGGACGCCGAGCCTCCAGGGGCCCGCCCCGCTCGAGGTCGAGGTCGGGTGGTACGTGGCCCGGAAGCCCGTGCCGACGTAGCTCGCCGTCACTCGCCGTGCTCCCGGGCGGAGCGGGCGGCGAGCGCGGCCACGAGCCCGGGGAAGAGCGCCTGCGCGACGGTGATGAGCCGGTACGGGAACCAGGGCACGGTCACCTCGCCCTGGCCCTTCTCGACCGCGCGGACGATCGCCGCGGCGACCGCCTCCGGCTCGATGACGAGCCGGCGGAGGAGGGCGCTCCGGAGCGTGGCGCGCTGCGGGAAGCCTTCCGTCTCGACGAACCCGGGGAGGATCGCGTGGACGCGGATCCCGCTCCCGCGGAGGAGGGCCGCGACCGAGCGGGAGAAGGCGAGCTGGGCGTGCTTCGACGCGGCGTACGCGCCCGCTGGCGCGAAGGCGACCGTTCCTGCGACCGAGACGACGTTGACGACGTGCGCGCCCTCGGACGCCGCCGCCGCCCGCAGGCCGGGCGCGAGCGCCCGCAGGCACCAGACGCCGCCGAGGTAGTTCACGTCCATCACCGCCTCGAGCCGCTCGGGCGCGATCTCGAGGAAGCTGCCGCGCGCCGGGATGCCGGCGTTGTTGACGAGGATTCGGATCGCCGGATGGCGCTCGAGGATGCGCGCCGCGACCTCCTCGACGCGTGCGCGGTCGGCGACGTCGCACGCCTCCCACTCCCCCCCGACCTCGGACGCGATCCGCTCGAGGCGCTCGGCCCGGCGGGCGAGGAGGACGCAGAGGTAGCCGCGCGCCGCGAGCGCGCGCGCCGTCGCCTCCCCGATACCCGACGAGGCGCCGGTCACGACAGCGACGGGACGATCCACCATCGTCGGCGAGCCTACCCGGTTAGGATCGCGTCAGTGGCCGGGAGGTTCGAGGGCAAGCAGGCGCTCGTGCTCGGCGTCGCCAACCGGCGCTCGATCGCCTGGGCGATCGCGCGGCGCCTCGCGGAGGAGGGGGCCGCGGTCGCCTTCACGTACCAGGGCGAGCGCGTCGAGCGCGCCGTTCG
>JAVQXS010000159.1:0-4556 GCA_033578065.1 Thermoleophilia bacterium | reverse complement strand
CCGAGGAGGCGGTGACGTACGACGGGCTCGCCGAGCTCGAGCAGGTCGACGTCGGCGTCGACCTCGTCGGCGGCGGGGTCCTCGAGGGCTGCCTCTCCCTCCTCAAGCCGCTCGGGACGGCGATCGCCGTCGGCTCCGCCGGAGGCCCGTGGCCTGACGTGAGCCTGACCTGGCTCGTGGGACGGAACATCGGCATCCACGGCTTCTACCTCGGCCGCCTTGCCGCGCGCGAGCCCGAGCGCGTCCGCCGCGCCGCAGACGACCTCCTCGGGCTGTGGGAGCGCGGCGCGATCCATCCGGTCGTCGGCGCCGAGCTCCCGCTCGAGCACGCCCCGGAGGCGCACCGGCTGCTCGAGGAGCGTCGCTCGACGGGGAAGGTCGTGCTCGTCCCGTGAGGGCGCTCGTCACGGGCTCCGAGGGCGGGATTGGGCGCGCGCTCGTCGCGCGTCTCGAGTCGGAGGGCTTCGAGGTGGAGCGTCTCGACATCGTCACCGGCTTCGACGTCGCCGACCCGGACGCCTGGGAGCGCGTTGGCCCCGTCGACCTCGCGTGCCTCAACGCAGGCGTCCTCACCGGATCACCCGACATCGCCGAGCTCACCGAGGAGCAGTACCGACGGGCACTCGGCGTCAACGTCGACGGCGTCGTCTTCGGCGTGCGCAGGCTCGCCCGCGTCATGCCGCCCGGCAGCGCGATCGTCGCCACCGCATCCCTCGCCGGGTTGACTCCCATCCCGGACGATCCCGTCTACGGGCTCACGAAGCACGCGGTCGTCGGCTTCGTGCGCTCGGTCGCGCCCTCGCTCGCCGAGCGGCGCATCCGCGTTCAGGCGCTCTGCCCAGGCTGGGCGGACACCAGCCTCATGGACGACGAGCTCAAGGCCGAGCTCGCCGCACGCGGATTCCGCCTGCTGCACCCCGAGGAGGTGGCGGAGGGGATGTGGGCTGCCTACCGCAGCGAGGGCACGGGAGAGGCGTGGGTCGTGCAGCCTGGGCGCGAGCCGCTCCGGTACGAGTTCCGAGGCGTCCCGGGGCCGCGATGATCGAGTCCTCCTGGGGGCTCCTGCTCGTCGGCCTCGTCCTAGGCTCGGCCGTGATGGCGCTCCTGTGGGCGCTCGCCGTGCGCATCGGCAACGCGAGCCACGTCGACGTCGCGTGGGCGATGCTCATCGCCTGCTGCGCGATCGTCTACGCGCTCCTCGGGGCCGGGAGCGTCGAGATGCGAACGCTCGCCGCGCTCCTCGCCTCGATCTGGGGCTTCCGGCTCGGCTGCTACCTGCTGCTCGACCGCGTGCTCGGGAAGGAGGAGGACGGACGCTACCGGGAGCTCCGGCGGAAGTGGGGCGCGAAGGCGACCTGGAACTTCTTCTGGTTCTTCCAGTTCCAGGCCGTCTTCGTCGCCTTCTTCTCGATCCCGTTCGCGCTCATCGTCCAGGACGGGGACGAGAGCTTCTCCTGGCTCGTCTGGCTCGGGATCGCGGTCTGGGCGATCGGCAACGTCGGGACGATCGTCGCCGACCGCCAGCTCGCGCAGTGGCGCGCGAATCCCGCGAACAAGGGCAAGACGGCGCGCACGGGCCTCTGGTCGTGGTCACGGCACCCGAACTACTTCTTCGAGCTCGTGACGTGGTGCGGAGTCGCGCTCGTCGCGACGGCAGCGCCATGGGGGTGGGTGGCGTGGATCGTCCCGGCCGGGCTCCTCGTCCTCCTCTTCCGGGTCACGGGGATCCCGGCGACGGAGGCGCAGGCGCTCCGCAGCCGCTCCGACTACGCCGAGTACCAGCGCACGACGAGCGTCTTCGTCCCGCTCCCGCCGCGGCGCCGCTGACCGCTACCCGAACCGGTACGTCCCGCCTGAGGCGAACGATCTGAGGATCCGACGGGCGACGACCATGCGGTGGACCTCGTCGGGGCCGTCGTAGATCCGCGCCCCTCGCGCGAGGACGTACATCGCCCCGAGCGGCGTGAGATCGGTGAGCCCCTTCGCGCCGTGCGTCTGCACGGCGCGGTCGATGACGTCGTGCAGCACGCGAGCGGCGTAGAACTTCACGAGCGAGACCTCGACGCGCGCCTCGTCCCCCTGGTCGATCTTGCGCGCAGCGTCGAGCGTGAGCAGGCGGCAGGCCTGGATCTCCGCCGCCGAGTCGGCGATCCAGTTCTGCACCGTCTGCTTGTCGGCGAGCGGCGACCCGAAGGCCTCCCGCTCGAGCGCGTACGAGCACATGAGCTCGAAGGCGCGCTCCATCTGTCCGAGCCAGCGCATGACGTGGTGGATCCGCCCCGGCCCGAGGCGCTTCTGGGCGATCCGGAAGCCGTCCCCCACCTCGCCGAGGGTGTTCGAGACCGGCACCCGGACGCCCGTGTACCGCACCTCGCAGTGCGTCGTCCAGCCACGGCCGCGGTGCCCGAGCGTCGGCACGGCGCGCACGATCTCGACCCCGGGGGTATCGGCGGGGACGATGATCTGGGTCGCTCGGCGGTGCGGGTGGGCATCGGGGTCGGTCACGGCCATCACGATCCCGAACGCGGCGCCCTCGGCGCCCGACGAGAACCACTTGTGCCCGTCGATCACCCACTCGTCCCCGTCGCGTACCGCGCGCGTGCGGAGCGTCGTCGGGTCGGAGCCCGGCACCTCGGGCTCGGTCATCGAGAAGAACGAGCGCGCCGTGCCCTCGACGAGCGGGCGCAGGAAGCGCTCCTTCTGCTCCTCGGTGCCGAAGTGCCACAGGATCTCGCCGTTCCCCGCGTCCGGCGCCTGGCAGTTGAAGACGAGCTGGCCCCAGAGCGAGCGGCCGATCTCCTCGTTCAGGTGCGCGTAGACGAGGAAGCTCCCGCTCGAGCCGCCGGCCTCCGGGGGGAGGTGTGGCGCCCACAGGCCCTCCGCCTTCGCGAGCGCGCGCAACCGCGCGAGCAGCGCGTCGGACTCCTCGTCCTCGGCGAAGAGCGTCCCCTCGTTCGGGTACACGTGCTCCTCCATGAAGGCGCGGTAGCGCGCGCGGAGCTCGAGGGTCTCGTCGGTCGGGCCGAGGTCGGCGATCGTCATGCGGGTAGCATCGCATCGTATGCGCCTCGGCCTCTCCATGGGCTACGCGCCGCCGGGGACGAGTCCGCTCGAGCTCATCGCCCTCGCGCAGGAGGCAGAGCGCCTCGGCTACGACTCGGCCTGGGCGGCGGAGGCGTGGGGCACCGACTGCGTGACCGTCCTCGCGTGGCTGGGGGCGACGACGGAGCGGATCAAGCTCGGCTCGGCGATCATGCAGATCCCCGGGCGCACGCCCACGCTGACGGCGATGACCGCGGCGACGCTCGACCTCCTCTCGGGTGGGCGCTTCCTCCTCGGCCTCGGAACGTCTGGTCCTCAGGTCGTCGAGGGCTGGCACGGCCCGCCCCGGGGGGAGCCCCCCGGCAAGACGCGCGAGTACGTCGAGATCGTCCGCGCCGCGCTCCGGCGCGAGGTCGTCGAGCACCACGGCGAGCACTACGACATCCCCCTCCGCGGCGGGACCGGCCTCGGCAAGCCGCTCAAGCTCCTGGCGAGGCCGCTGCGCGCCGAGATCCCCATCTACCTCGCCGCCATCGGCCCGAAGGCCGTCGCCCAGACGTTCGAGATCGCCGACGGCTGGCTCCCCATCTTCTGGTCGCCCGAGAAGGCGCGCGACGCCTTCGGGGACGTGCTCGATCGCGCCCGAGCAGGCTTCGACATCGCCCCGAACGCCCCCGCCATCCTCACCGACGACGTCGAGGCGGGGCGAGAGCTCCTGAAGCCGTACTACGCCCTCTACATCGGCGGCATGGGCGCGCGGGGGCAGAACTTCTACACCGACCTCGCCCGCCGGTACGGCTACGAGGAGGCCGCCGGGAAGGTCCAGGAGCTCTACCTCGCTGGCCACAAGCGCGAGGCGGCGGCGGCGATCCCGGACGCGCTCGTCGACGAGCTCGCGCTCGTCGGGCCGAGGGAGCGGCTCGCCGAGCGCCTCGACGCCTGGCGCGCCTCCGGCGTGACGACGCTCCTCGTCTCCGTGCACGAGCCGTCGACCCTGCGCGTGCTCGCGGAGCTCGTCCTCTAGCACCGCCGAGCGTCAGGCCCGCACCGAGGCGCGGCCGCGATCCCGAGACCGCCCCCGACGCGTCGGAGCCCGACCTGTGGCCCAGCTCCCGTCACACGGCGAGGCGTCGCTCGCGGGAGAGCGCGTCCGCCGCCGCCTCTGCGAGCATGGGGACGCCCTCCTCGAAGCGCGCGGCGCGCTCGTCCTCCGCTCCGAGCTCGCCTCGGAGGTAGCGGCCGTAGATCGCCTCGCAGAAGACGGCTGCCTTCCAGAGGGCGAGCGCCTCGAACCACGCAAGCGGCTCGACCTCGCGCCCGCTCCGCGCGACGTAGCGCTCGACGAGATCTCCCCGCGAGGGAAACCCCGGGAGGGCGGTGACAGGGGAGGTACCGAGGGGACTCGGAGCGCCCCCGGGCTCGCTGTACGTCGCGAGCAGGTAGCCGAGGTCGGCGCGTGGATCCCCGATCGCGCCCATCTCCCAGTCGAGGACCGCGAGCACCCGCGTCGGATC
>JAVQXS010000158.1:0-4564 GCA_033578065.1 Thermoleophilia bacterium | reverse complement strand
GCGATGGGCCCCGGGGCCGCGTCGTGGGCGGCGGCGAGCTCCCCTTCCCTGCGTTCGTGCCCCCCCCGCCGCAGCTCGAGCTGGTGGTCGAGCCACTGGAACCAGTCGCAGGGGTGCACCGTGACGAGCCCTCGCGGGATGAGGCTCCCGCAGCCGGGGCACGCTTCCCGCTCGACGTCGTCCCGCCGCTCGCCGGTCATGCGCCCCCGGGAAGCGCCTCCTCGGCGATGGGCTCCACCACCTCGTCCGCCGCACGGGGGGCGACGCGCACGAGCGCCCGGGAGGCCTCCTCCCAGCGCTCGAGGAGCGCGCGCGCCCGGCTCGAGCCCGTGTACCGCAGGTGGCGCTCGACGAGCCCCCGCACCTCCTCGAGCTGATCCCGGTCGGGCGCCTCCGCGACCACGAGCTCCTCGTTCAGCCCGACGGCGAGGGAGCCTCCCGGGTCGAGGACGTACGCCTCCCCTCCCGTCATCCCGGCCCCGAAGTTGAGCCCGACCGGGCCGAGCACGACGACCGTGCCCGCGGTCATGTACTCGCACCCGTGGTCGCCGACGCCCTCGACGACCGCGGTCGCGCCCGAGTTCCTGACCGCGAAGCGCTCCCCTGCGGAGCCCGCGCAGAAGAGCTCGCCGCCCGTCGCCCCGTAGAGGACCGCGTTCCCAAGGAGACACGGGTCGCCCGCGTCGTCCGGTGGCGGAGCGACGACGATGCGGCCACCGCTCATCGCCTTGCCGACGTAGTCGTTCGCCTCCCCCTCGAGCGCGAGCTCGACCCCCGGCGCCAGGAACGCCCCGAAGCTCTGTCCCGCCGACCCGGAGAAACGCATCCGCACCCGGCCTGGAGGCGTCCCCGAGCCGGCGACACGCGCGATCGCGCCGGAGAGCCTCGCGCCGACGGCACGATCGCCGTTCGCGATCACGTGGCGGGCCTCGACGAGCGCGGGCTCCTCGATCGCGGCCCGACCCTGCGCGTGGACGAGGATCCCGAGCCGGTCGCCCTCGGGTCGTGGGCCCTCGCCCGTCCGTCGAGAGGGCCCCTCACGACTCCGACCGAGGAGGGGCGAGAGGTCGAGCGCGTCCGCGGCCGGGTCTCCGGTCTTGCGCTGGCGGAGGCACTCGACGCGGCCGACCGCCTCGTCGAGCGAGCGCAGCCCGAGCGAGGCGAGGAGCCGACGCACCTCCTCGGCGACGAAGAGGAGGTACGCCTGGATCATCTCGGGCGTGCCCGCGAACTTCGCCCGCAGCTCCGGGCGCTGCGTCGCGATCCCGACCGGGCACGTATCGAGGTGGCAGGAGCGGACCATGAGGCACCCCTCGGCGAGGAGGAGCGCCGTCCCGAACGAGACCTCGTCCGCGCCGAGGAGCGCGGCCACGAGCACGTCGCGGCCCGTCTTCATGCCGCCGTCGACGCGGAGGCGCACGCGCTCGCGGAGGTGGTTCGCGACGAGCGCCTGCTGCGTCTCCGCGAGGCCGATCTCCCAAGGGAGCCCCGCATGCTTGATCGAGGGCAACGGGCTCGCCCCCGTCCCCCCGTCCGCTCCCGCGATGTGGATGACATCGGCGTGAGCCTTCGCGACGCCCGCGGCCACGAGCCCGACGCCCGTCGCGGCCACGAGCTTCACCGAGACGGCTGCCTCTGGGTTCACTTCCCGGAGGTCGAAGATGAGCTGCGCGAGGTCCTCGATCGAGTAGATGTCGTGGTGGGGAGGGGGCGAGATGAGGGGGATCCCTGGCCGAGAGCGACGGAGACGGGCGATCTCCTCGCTCACCTTGTGTCCCGGGATCTGGCCGCCCTCGCCCGGCTTCGAGCCCTGGGCAATCTTGATCTGGAGCTCCTCCGCGGAAACGGCGTACTCCGCCGTCACCCCGAAGCGCCCGGAGGCGACCTGCTTGATCTTCGAGTTCCGCTCGTCCCGGTAGCGCGAGGGGTCCTCCCCGCCCTCGCCGGAGTTCGCGCGGGCGCCAAGGTCGTTGAGGGCGATCGCGATCGTCTCGTGCGCCTCGGCGGAGAGCGCCCCGTGGGACATCGCCCCACCGGAGAAGCGGCGGACGATGTCCTCCGCCCGCTCCACCTCCTCGAGCGGCACGGGGGGCCCAGCCGGCACGAGCTCGAGGAGGTCGCGGAGCTCGAGCGGCTGCCGCTCGTTCACGAGCCGAGCGAAGCGCTCGTACTCCTCGGAGCTGCCGCGGAGCGTCGCTCGCCGCAGCGCGTGCGCGCCCGCGACCGCCTCCTGGAGCGCGGCGACGACGTCCGGGTCGGTGGCGTGCGGCTCGCCGCCCTTGCGGAACTTGAAGTAGCCGGGATTCTCGAGCTGCGGGCGCGCGGCCGCCGACGCCGCGAGCCGCTCGAGCGCCTCGCGCTCGAAGCGCTCGAGCCGAACCCCGCCCACGGGCGACGGCGTCCCGCCGAGGAGCTCCCGGCAGAGCTCGCGGTCGAGGCCGAGGGCGTCGAAGAGGCGAGCGCCGCGGTAGCTCGCGACGTCGGAGATGCCCATCTTCGACATGACCTTGAGCACGCCCTCCTCGAAGGCGGCGAGGAGCCGACGCTGCGCCTCCTCGGGCGAGGGGCGGTCACCGCCGACCTTGTCCTCGGCCGCGAGCCGCGCCACCGTCTCGAGCGCGAGCCGAGGACAGATGGCGTCCGCTCCGTACCCGAGGAGGCAGGCGATGCCGTGCGTGTCGCGCGGCTCGTCCGACTCGACGACGAGTCCCACGCGAAGACGCAGACCCTCCTCGACGAGATGCCCGTGCACGGCGGAGACGGCGAGGATGGAGGGGATCGGAGCGCGCGTACCCCCCGCGCCACCGTCGGAGAGGCAGAGGATCGGAGCCCCCGCCTCGACGGCTGCGACCGCCTCCGCGCAGAGGCGGTCGAGCGCGGGACGGAGTCCCTCCTCGGCGGCGAAGGTCGCATCGAGCCGCCGCGGGGCGAGCGCGTCGAGGCCCGACGGGTGGAGGAGGAAGCTCGGGAGGACGACGATGGGCAGGGCGGACTCGTCCTCGAGCTCGTAGTGGGCGGGCCTCGGGCCGAGCAGCGTCGCGACCGACATGACGAGCCGCTCCCGGAGGTGGTCGATCGCCGGGTTCGTCACCTGCGCGAAGCGCTGCCGCAGGTACGTGGCGAGCGGCCGCGCCCGGCCTGCGAGGGGGGCGATGGCCGTGTCGTCGCCCATCGAGTACACGGGGTCGTGGCCTGTCTGCGCGATCGGGCGGAGCATCGCGTTCAGGTCCTCGCGGGTGTAGCCATGGAGGACGTGGCGCGGCTCGAGCGGCGCCTCCGGAGGGGGCCCCGGCTCCCCGACGGATCGGCGGTCGATGCGGGCTGCGACGAGCTCCCCGTACGGGCGACGACGAGCGAGCTCGCGCCGGACCTCGGCGTCGAGCGCGAGCCCACGCTCGGGGTCGACGACGAGGATCCCGCCTGGACCGAGCCGAAGCCGCCGCACGGAACCCTCGGCGAGGGGAACGGCTCCTGCCTCCGAGGCGGCCGCGAGGATCCCGTCCGAGCCGACCGCGACCCGGAGGGGACGGAGGCCGTTGCGGTCGAGCGCAGCGCCGCACGTCCGCCCGTCCGTGAAGCAGAGGGCAGCCGGCCCGTCCCAGGGCTCCGAGAGGAGCGCCGCGTACCGATAGAAGTCCCTCACCTCGGGCTCGATGCGCGGGTCGTTCTGCCAGGCGGGAGGGACGAGGATGGAGACGGCCTCGTCGATGCGCCGCCCGAGGTCGCGGACGAGGTACTCGAGCGCGTTGTCGAGGAGCGCCGAGTCGGAGCCGGAGCGATCGAGGATCGGCGCGAGCTCAGGGTCGCCACCGACCCCCCGCTCGCGGGCATGCATCCAGGCGACGTTGCCGTCGATGGCGTTGATCTCGCCGTTGTGGCAGAGGAGGCGGAACGGCTGGGCGCGCTCCCAGCTCGGCTCGGTGTTCGTCGAGAAGCGCTGGTGGAAGATCGCGAAGGGGACGGCGAGCGCCGGCTCCTCGAGGTCGGGGTAGAAGCGGGAGAGCTGGCTCGCAGCGCAGAGCGCCTTGTACGTCACCGTGCGGAAGGAGCACGAGACGATGTAGACGCCGGCGGCGCGCTCCGCGCGGCGGCGGGCGCGGTACGCGCGCCGCTCGGCGTCCGGGTGCTCGGATGGAGCGAGCACGAGCTGCTCGATGCGGGGAAGCGACGCGAGCGCAGTCGTTCCGAGCACCGCGGTGCGGGTGGGCACGGTGCGCCAGCCGGAAGGCACGAGCCCCTCGGCGCGACAGGCGTCCTCGACGATCGGGCGGAGCCAGCCCTCGCGGAGGAAGCACATGACGACACCGACGCCCGGGGCGCCGGCGAGCGCCGTCGCCACCGGGTCGGTGAGCGGAACGAGGAGGCCAGCGCCGTCGCTCGTGACCCCGTCCGCGGCCCAGGCGCCGCGGTGCTCCACGGCGGCGAGCCCCGCGAGCGCGCGATCGAGCACCTCGCGCGAGGCGCGCCCGCGGGTGTCCGCGACGAGACCGATGCCGCAGGCATCGCGCTCGCGGGTGGGATCGTGGAGTCGTCGCTCGGGAACTGGCATGCGCCGTGCTCGCTT
>JAVQXS010000157.1:0-4572 GCA_033578065.1 Thermoleophilia bacterium | reverse complement strand
TCCGGCGCGCAGTTCGGCAAGATCGTCCTCCGCATCCCGGAGTAGGACGCTCGGGCGATGCGTCCCGCGTCCCCTGAGGGTGGCCCCGGATGCGATTCGAGCTCGAGGTAGAGCTCGTCGGGGTCGGAGCGGCGCGAGCTCGCCGGGAACGGCAAGGCCCGAATCCATTCGCGTTCTCTCGCTCGGCAGCGCGCGAGGGCCGCGCTCCGGAGTCGAGCGGGCGCTCGGCCACTCTCTCGTTGGGCGCGAGCGGGTCCTCGGGAGCTAGCCGAAGCCGAGGATGAACTTCGCGTCGTCGGACATGCGGTCGGGCGTCCACGGCGGATCGAAGGTGAGCTCGGCCTCGACGGACTCGACCCCGGGCACCGACCGGACGGCGTCCACGATTCCCTCCTCGATGAGCGGCCCAGCCGGACACCCCATGGAGGTGAGGCTGTAGACGACCTTCACGTTGGGCCCATCGACCTCGACGTCGTACATGAGGCCGAGCTCGACGATGTCCATCCCGAGCTCGGGATCCTCCACCGCGTGGAGCGCCTCGATGACGTCCTCGCGCGTCACCATGGCCGCAGTGTAGACCGCAGGGAAGCTCCGAGATCAGCCGGTGGCGACGAGCTGGTCGGCGCGTCGGAGCACGAGGTCGAGCACGTCTCCGACCGCTCGCTCGAGCGAGTCGTTCACGATCACCGGGACGTCATGACGACGCGCTCGCTCGACGAGGTAGTCCTGGATGAGCCGGATCTGCGGCAGCGCATCGAGGTACTTCTCGAGGGGCCGCAGCCCCTCGGTTGCGTAGTCGCGAACCCAGAAGTGGCTCCGGTGGAGGTTCTCGTCCTCGATCGCGACGACGCACTGCACGACGAACGCGCCGGGAACGTCGACCGACACCATCCCCGGGACGAGGTGCACGCCCTCGAGCACGAGCGACCAGCGTTCCGCCGCTGCGCGCTCGAGCGCGGCGTGCACGCCCGTGAGGACGTTCCGGGTCTGGTCGAGGAAGCCGAGGATCGCCGCATCTCCCGACTCCTCCTCCTCGGCCCGCGTGAGCGCGAGGCGGGCCTCGAAGCTCGAGTAGTGGACGGAGGGCATGAACTCGCGCGAGAAGAAGGCGCGCATCGTCTGGCGGATGAAGTCCGTGGAGGTGACGCGCGTGATCCCGAGCCGGTACGCGGCCTCTGCGGCGATCGTCGACTTCCCCGTGCCGGTCGCGCCCCCGATGAGGAGGACGAGCGGCTCGTCGAGCTGCTGGAGCGCATCGAGCCGCCGCAGTCGGCGGACGATCCTCGCCGCCTCCTCCTCGCCCACGATCTCCGCCGCGAGCTCGCCGAGCCGGTCGAGGTCGAGCGAGGTCGCGCCGCGCGCGGCGAGGTCGCGTTCCGCGAGACGGGCGATGAGGTACGCGCGCTCGGCGTCGAGCCCCGTGACGACGAGCGCCCGCGCCATGAGCCCTTTCGAGAAGGGGACGTCGTCCCCTAGGGGGAGCGGGATGGCGTACCGGCGCTCGCTCACGAGGAGATTCGTGCCAGATCGAGGAGCACCGCGTCAAGATCCGGCTCCCCCGGAAGCGAGACGACGTCGTTCGCCGCGAGCACGACCTCCGCTCCCCGCGCCAACGCCGTCTCCGCGACGACGTCGATGGCGGCTGCCTTGAGCTCGACGAGGAAGACGTCGGCGACGATACCCGCGAGCTCTCGTCGCAACGCCTCCCGGTCGGCGAGGCTGCCCGACACGTGGGCGACATCGGCCCCGTGTGCCTCCGCAAGGTGCGCGGCGAGCGTCGCGTGCGCGGAGCGGGGCGCGGTCGAGAAGTAGGCGACCCGCCGGCCTCGGACGTCCGCCAACGGCCGTGGCCGCAGGATCGTAGCGACGACCGTCACGTCGCTCCCGACGACCGACCTGACCGCGTCGCGCACCGCCTCCCACGGCGTCCCCGTCTCGGCCATCGTCACGACGACGAGATCGGCGAGCAGGAGCCGGTAGGTGTTCAGGTAGCCGGCGACGACCGCGGGATCCTGGTGGCCGCCGACGACGACGACGCGCCGATCGACGTCCACCGGGGGAATGGCGGCGCCGCTGCCGTCGAAGAGGACGAGATCGGCACCGAGCGCGAGCGCCGCGTCGGCCCCGGCGGAGACGTTGGAGACGAAGACCTCGCCAGCGAGCCCGCCCCCACAGCGGCGGCAACCCACGGTCGCGACCCCGGTCACCGCCGCCGTCTCGAGGTGGTCGGACGCCGCGTGCCTCCCTCGCCGGGAGAGCGCAACGAGATCGGCGACGGTCGGTCGCACGACGATCGTCTCGGGCTCGGGCGGACCGCCGCGGCCCATGGCGACCACGACGACGGCGCGATCTGCCGCCAGGAGACGCGCGAGGTGGCCGGTGACGGCCGTCTTGCCGACCCGCTTCCCCGTACCGAGGACGGAGATCGAGGGCCGGTCGAAGGGGACGCAAGCCGGCGGGTCGAGCCGGAAGTCGGCGCCCACGTACGGGAGCCCGCGCGCGAGCACTCGACTCGCGAGCGCGAGCCGCTCGACTGGCCCGAGGACAGGCTCGTCCGAGAGGTCGACGACGACCTCGGGCGCGAAGCGCTCGATCGCGAGCTCGAGATCGGGGACGAGCGGAACGCCGTACTCCTCGCCCCCACGGAGCTTCTCCTGGCCGCCAACGAGGACCGCCGCCACGACCGCGTACGGCAGCTCGGCGATCGCGTCGCGGACGACGGGCGCGTAGTGCTCCCCGTCGACGATGGCGAGCGCCCTCACGTGCGAGCGGTCACCTCATCCTCGATCGCGCCGGTGAACTTCCGGTACTCGAGGGTGTCGAGGGAGAAGGTGACGAGCTTCGTCTGCCCGTGGAACGGGTGGCGCCGCCAGACGTGCACACGGCGGTCGGCGACCTCGATGACGTTGTAGCAGGGACGCGTGTTCCCACGCAGCCGAAGCGAGGAGACCGTGCCGGCGTTCACGACGAAGAGGTTCTCGAGACGCCACGCGTAGGGGACGTGTTTGTGCCCGGAGAGGACGAGCTGGACTCCAGATCGCTGGAGGCATTCGATGGCGTCGCCGGCGTCGTAGACGATGTTCCGCTCCCTCCCGGTCCCCGGGACCGGTAGCAGGTGGTGGTGGAGGACGAAGATCTTGAGCTCCGCCGGCTCCTCTGCGAAGCGCTCCTCGATCCAGCGGTACTGCCCGCGGCCGATCTGCCCGTGGTCGAGGTCGGGCTCGCTCGAGTCGACGGCGACGATCGTGCACCCTCCCTTGCGGAGGACTGAGTTGCGATCGCCGAACAGCTCCTCGAAGTGGACGTAGCCGACGTTCCGCGAATCGTGGTTGCCGGGGACGACGACGATCGAGTCGCACTCGATGCGGTCGAGGTACTCGCGCGCCGCGAGGTACTCGTGACGGAAGCCGGAGGTCGTGAGGTCGCCGGAGCAGACGACGATGTCCGGCTCGAGTTCGTTGATCTCCCCGATCGCCCGCTCGAGGAGGCTCGCCTCGAAGTACGGGCCGCCGCAGTGGAGGTCGGAGATCTGCGCGATCCGGAGCACGTCCGTCGAGGCGCCCACGGGGACAGTCTAGAGACGCTCGGGCTGTCCGAGGCAGCTGCTACGGTGGCGTTGGTGCGGGTGGAAATCCCCGTTTTCCAGGCATATCGAGGCTCTGAGCCTCCTCGGTTCGCGAACCGGAGCGAGCTTGAGTGTGCGAAGATCCTCGACTTCTACGGGATCCCGTGGGAGTACGAGCCACGCTCGTTCGTCCTCGAGGAGGACCCCCACGGGCGCGTCGTCTCCGCCTTCACCCCCGACTTCTACCTCCCCGAGCAGGACCTCTACATCGAGGTGACGGTCATGAAGCAGTCGCTCGTCACGCGGAAGAACCGGAAGCTCCGGGAGCTCAGGCGCCGCTACCCCGAGGTTCGCGTCAAGCTCTTCAACCGACGGGACATCGAGCGGCTCGCGCAGCGGCTGCGGCTGCGCCTCGCCTCGTAGCCGACCATGGGCCCGGGGACGCGCTCCGAGCACGGCGAGCTCGGCGAGGTGTTCCTCTCCCGAGACGAGATCGCGAGGCGTGTTCGCGAGCTCGGGACGGAGATCGCGCGCGACTACGCGCGCCTTGACACCGTGCTCGTCGCGCCGCTGAAGTCGAGCGTCGTCTTCCTCGCCGACCTCTCCCGAGCGCTCCCGATTCCGCACGCGATCGATGTCATCGAGGTCGCCCCCTACACCGGGGGCGGCGAAGGGATCCGGCTCCTCAAGGACGTGAGCGAGCCCGTCGGCGGGCGGCACGTCCTCGTCGTCGAGGATGTCGTCGACACGGGTCTGACGCTCCACTTCCTCTGCTCGACGCTCCGCCTCCGCGAGCCGGCGAGCCTCGCCGCGGTCGCGCTCCTCGACCGGCCCCACCGCCGTCTCGTCGAGGATCTCCCCCTCCGCTACGTGGGCTTCAGGGTGCCCGATGAGCTCTTCGCCGGCTACGGCCTCGGGATCGACGAGCGCTGGCGAGCAGCGCCTGATCTGCGGGTCGTCGCTCCGACCACCCTCCCGCCGGCGGTGGGCGAGGCTGCGTAGAGCAG
>JAVQXS010000156.1:0-4636 GCA_033578065.1 Thermoleophilia bacterium | reverse complement strand
TGAGCATCGTCTTCCGGAAGGAGCTCGAGGAGGCGGACGACCCGGAGGCGCGCCGTCGGGAGCTCATCGCCGAGTACCGCGAGCGGTTCGCGAATCCGTACACGGCAGCGGAGCGCGGCTACGTCGACGACGTCATCGAGCCGCGACGCACGCGGTCGGTGCTCGTGAGCGCGCTCGAGACTGCGCTCACGAAGCGCGAGCCGAAGCCGAGGCGCAAGCACGGCAACATCCCGCTCTGAGGCGGCGGAGCCCGACGTCGCTCGCCGGGCTCCGCCGCGAACGGGCGCGGGGCTTGGCTACGAGCCGTGCTCCATCGCCTTCTTCGGCGCGACGACCGTCGTCTTCGCCTCGAGGGGCTTCCCGTGACGGGCGTACGTCGCGTGGTCGTTCGTGTTCAGGGTCAGCCGCACGACGTGCCGGCCGTGCTTGAGGCCCCCGACGAAGAGCCACGGCGCGACCATGACCGTCACCTTCTTCCCGTCCACGTAGACGTGGATGTGGCCCTCGCCGGGAACGTGCCTGCCGTCGATCTTCCGCGGCGCGAAGCGGAAGCCCGTCGTTCGCGCGTGGATGAGCATGCCCTTCTCAGTCGCGATCGCCTCGACCGCGACCGCCATGCCCTTCGGCGCGGGCACGAGCCTGTCTCCGTGCTGCCCCGAGGCGGGGAGAGCGGCGACGAGGGTGATGGCTGCGAGCGCGAGCGCGGCGCCCGCTCGTCCGAGCGTGCGTTCGGACATCGTGTCGCTCCTTTCGTTCCGAAGGCGCGCCGTGCGCGCCGGGATCAGGGGATCGGAGCGAGCGGAGGCGGCGCCCGTGCGCCGGTGCCAGCGAGGAAGAGGAGACGCTCGGGATCGAGCGAGCGGGTCGGTGGGCGCCGGCGGGCCCGCGTAAACCGATCGGCGAGGGGGCGCGCGCTCGCTCTCGATGCGGCGACGAGCGTCTCCGAGACGCGGAGGACGAGGCCCGCGAGGAGCCAGGTGGCGAGCGCGAAGGGGAGCTGGAGCGCAAGGCCCGCGAGGACGGCGGGCTCGGCGAGCGTGGAGCCGACGCCCGCGCCGGCGAGGAGGCGCTCGCCGTGCTCCTGGAGGAGGTACGCGCCGGGGGCGAGGAGGAGGAAGGGCGAGCGCGGGAGCCGGGCCGCGAGCGGGCCGTGCACGAACCCGAGGACGAGCTCGATGCCAAGGCCGAGCGCGAGGACGGCGAGGAGCGCGAGCCAGGCCTGCGCGAGGTAGCCGTGTCCGCTCGCAGCGAGGAGCGCCTCCCGCTCGCTGGCGTGCGGCTCGGCCAGCCGGTATCCGACCGCGTGCGCCGCGAGGATCCCGGCGACCGCGATCGGCAGCGCGAGCGCGAGCAGGCGGAGACGCACCGTCATCGGGCTCGATCCTAGTCGGAGCCCTCAGAGACACCGTCCGCTCGGCGGTGGAGGGGCGAGGTCGGAGCTGGGAGGCAGGCCGGGCTCGTCGGCCGTCACGGGCGGGCGAGCGCGAGCCCGGCGAGCGAGACGACCATCCAGGCCGCGAGGTAGGCGAAGGCGACCTCCGCCGAGAGGAGCGTCCAGAGCGCTCCCGCGACCGCGCTCGCGGCGAGGTTGCCGAAGCTCTGCGTCGCCCCGAGGAGACCGAACGCGGACCCGCGGAGCCCGTCACGCGCGAGCGAGGCGACGGCCGCGCTCTCGCCGGTCTCGACGAGCCCGATCCCGATCCCGGCGAGGACGAAGAGCGCGGCGAGAAGGGGGACGCTCGGGCCGGAGACGGCGAAGCCTCCGTACGCAAGCGCGAACGCCGCCACCCCGGTGCCGAGGACGCGCAGCGGGCCGGCGCGGTCGAGCCAGTGGCCCGCTGGGAGCGAGGAGAGCGTGGCGGCGACGTTGTAGGCGGCGTAGAGCGCGATCGCGGTCTGGACGGCGGAGTCGTGTCCGCGGGAGGGCTCGAGGAGCTCGGTCGTCCGGAGGACGAGGAGCGTCGCGGCGGCATTGCCGACCTCGAAGGCGCCGACGCCGATGAAGAGACGGCCGAGGCGCCCGCGGAGGACGGGGCGCACCCGAATGCGAAGCGGCTCGCTCCGTCGACGCTCGCCACGGGGCGCCTCGCGGACGGCGACGACGATTGCCCCCACGGCGAGGAGCCCGGGGACGACGGAGAGGAGGATCGCCGTCCGCACGTCGACGACGGCGACGAGCGCGAGGGCGACGAGCGGCCCGCCGATCGCTCCGAGGTTGTCCATCATCCGCTCGAACCCGTACGCCCGCCCGTACGCCGAGGGGTGGACGAGATCGGCGAGGAGCGCGTTCCGCGAGGGCGTGCGCAGACCGCGCGCGATCCAGGCTCCCGTCCGCAGGAGGCCGACCTGCCAAACGCTCGTCGCGAGGCCGATGGCGGAGCTGAGCACGGCGGTCGTCGCGTACCCGCCGACGACGGTCTGACGCCGCCGCTCGGGGTCGTTTGCGGGAGCTCCTCCGACGAGCTTCGCAGCCCCCGCGAGCCCGTCCGCGATGCCCTCGATGACGCCGAGCGCCGCCGCGGGCGCTCCGAGCGTGCTCGTGAGGAACGCGGGGAGGAGCGAGGTCGGCACCTCGTGGCCGAGGTCGGAGAGGGCGCTCGCCGCGCCAACGCCCCCGACCCCGCGCGTCAGCCACCGCTGGCGCTCGGGCTCCGAGGGGATGCGGTCGGCGTTTCCCACCAGGGGTGGAGCGTACTTCTGACGGTATGCTGTCAATGCAGTAGGATCCTGTCTCATGTCGAGCGCGCTTCGGCAAGCCCGGCGCCGCGCCGGTCTCTCCCAGGCGGAGCTCGCGGACCGCGCGGGCGTCTCCCGCTCGCTCGTCTCGGCCATCGAAGGCGGGAGGCACGTCCCCAACGTCCGGGCCGCGCTCGCGCTCGCGCAGGCGCTCGGCGAGACGGTGGAGGCGCTCTTCCCGCCGGAGGGGGAGGCGTCCGGGCTCGTCGGGATCGACGGGAGGCCGCTGCGGGCCGGGGCGCTCGGCCGCGTCGGCCGCGTCGGCGACCTCGCCGTCGCCGCGCCCCTCGCTGCCCGCTCGGCGCTCCTCTGGCCCGTCCCGGAGGTCGCCGGCGGGGAGGATGGCCCGCGCCTCCTCCCTGGGGCGCAGGCGGAGGGCCTCGTCGTCGCCGGCTGCGAGCCGGCCCTCGGGATCGCGGAGGGCCTCCTCGCCGCGCGGGGGGCGACCCGTCTCGTCGCCGTCCCCTGCTCGACGGCGGCCGCGCTCGAGGCGCTGCGCGCCGGCCGCTGCCACGGCGCCGTCGTCCACGGGCGGGAGGCCGACCTCGCCGAGCTCGAGGTGCCCGCGGTCGATCGCTGGCACCTCGCGCGTTGGCGCGTCGGCCTCGCCTACCGTGCCGAGCGGCCCGCGGCGCTCGAGGAGCTCGTCGCCGGCGCGCTCGTCGTGCGGGAGCCCGGCGCGGTGAGCCAGCGTGCGCTCGAGCGGGCCGTCGCGGGCGCAGGCACCACGCTCGAGCAGCGGGGGCCAGTGGCCGGCGGGCATCTCGACGCGGCGCGGATCGCGCTCTACAGCGGGCTTCCCGCTGTCACGTACGAGCCTGCGGCCGTGCGCTTCGGGCTGCGCTTCCTCCCGCTCGAGACGCACGTCGTCGAGCTCTGGATCGCCTCCGTCTGGCGCGAGCACCCGGGCGCTCGGGCGCTCGTCGACCTCCTCGGTACCCCCGCCTTTCGCCGACGCGTCGAGGCGATCGGCGCCTACGAGCTCACCGGCTGCGGCGCAGGCCTCGGTCCACGGCGAGCGGAGTCGACCCGATGAGGACGCTCGTCGCAGCCGTCGCCTCGCTCCTCGCCGTCGCGCTCCTGGGAGCGGTCGCGCTCCTCTCCCTCGCGCGGCCGGCCGCGCCCGTCGAGGAGCGACGAGCGGCTGACGAGCTCCTCGTCGCGGCGGCGGCCGACCTCCAGCTCGCCTTCGGCGAGCTCGGCAGGGCCTTCGCAGCGGCGACGGGCGCCGAGGTGCGGTGCACCTTCGGATCGTCCGGGCAGCTCGCGGAGCAGATCGTGAACGGGGCACCGTACGACCTCTTCGCGTCGGCGAACGTCGCCTTCGTCGACGAGGTGATCGCCGCCGGGCGCGGCGTCGCCGCGACGAAGGTGACGTACGCGTACGGTCGGATCGTCCTCTGGTCGCCGAGGGTGCGCTACCGGTCGCTCGCCGACCTCCTCGATCCGAGGATCCGGTACGTCGCGATCCCGAACCCGGAGCACGCGCCGTACGGGCGCGCGGCCGAGCAGGCGCTCCGGCACGCGGGCGTCTACGCTCGGGTGAAGCGGAAGCTCGTGTACGGCGAGAGCGTCGCGGACGCGCTCCGTCTCGTGCGGTCGGGGAACGCCGACGTCGGGATCGTCGCGCTCTCGCTCGCCGTCGGCTCCGGCGGGCGCTACACGGAGATCGCTCCGCACCGCTACGAGCCGCTCGAGCAGGCGCTCGTCGTGACCGCGAGCGGCGAGCGAAGGGCTCTCGCGCGACGCTTCGCCCGCTTCGTCACGAGCGAGGAGGGTCGGAGCGTGCTGCGTCGCTACGGCTTCCTGCTCCCGGGCGAGCGCCGCGGCCTTTCCTGAGCGCGTGGGACGTGGACTGGTCGGATCCGCTCCCGCTCTCGCTCCGCGTCTCGCTCTGCGC
>JAVQXS010000155.1:0-4651 GCA_033578065.1 Thermoleophilia bacterium | reverse complement strand
ATCCTCCGGCTCGCGGCGCTCCGCCGCGCGCGGCCGAGCGAGGTCGCCGTGCTCCTTCGCAGCGCTCGGCTCGCGATCGCGCCGATCGCGGTCGGGCTCGTGCTCACGGTCGCGTTCGGCTTCTGGCTCACGAGCCGTCTCGACCTGAGCCTCGGCGCGACGTGGCTCTCGCTCACGTTCCTCCTCCTCGGCTGGATCGTCGTCGTCGGCGCGATCGCGGGGCGCCAGGATCGCCACACGCGAGAGCTCGCCGAGCGGCTCGCGAGCGAGCGCGACGCCGGGGGCGGGGAGCTCGCTCGTCGCCTGCGCGATCCTCTCAACCTCGCGCTCAGCGGGTCGATCGTCCTGGCGACGGTCGCGATCGTCGCGCTCATGGTCTGGCGCCCGGGCGCGTAGGAGCCCGAGCGCTCCACAACGACCACGGGCTCCTCACCAGGGAGCCCGCGATCGGCCGTCAGATACAGGACGCGCCGCTCGCCTTGCGGCCGCCCTGCGCCCTCCATGATGGGTGATTCGACGGCCAGATGCAAGGTGCTCGCAGGTGCCCCGTCAGAGCGCCGCGAGGTACCGCTCCTTCTCCCACTCGGTCACCTGCACGCGGTACTCGTCCCACTCGCGGCGCTTGAGCTCGACGTAGCGGGGGAAGATGTGCTCGCCGAGCGTCCGCCGCATGAGGTCGGAGGCGGCAAGCTCCTCGATCGCCTCGCCGAGCGACTCCGGCAACGCGACGATGCCCCGCTCCCGCCGCTCCTCCGGCGTGAGCCGGTAGAGGTTCCGCTCCATCGGCTCGGGCAGCTCGTAGCCACGCTCGATCCCCTCGAGGCCCGCCTGGAGGAGCGCCGCGAAGGTGAGGTACGGGTTGCAGGCGGGGTCGGGACACCGGATCTCCGCCCGCGTCGCCTGCTCGGAGCCGGGCTTGTACACGGGGATGCGGATGAGCGCCGAGCGGTTGCGCTGCGACCACGCGCAGTAGACCGGTGCCTCGTAACCCGGCACGAGCCGCTTGTACGAGTTCACCCACTGCGCGAAGATGGCGGACATCTCGCGCGCGTGCCTGAGCTGGCCGGCGATGAACCCCTTCGCCGTGGGCGAGAGGTGGTAGGGATCGCGCCGGTCGAAGAACGCGTTGCGCCCGTTCTGGAAGAGCGACTGGTGCGTGTGCATGCCTGACCCGTTCTCGCCGAAGAGCGGCTTCGGCATGAAGGTGGCGTAGTAGCCGTGCCAGGCCGCGACCTCCTTCACGATCAGTCGGTACGTGATCGTGTGATCGGCCATCGCGAGCGCGTCCGCGTAGCGCATGTCGATCTCGTGCTGTGAGGGCCCCACCTCGTGGTGGTGGTACTCGATCGGGATCCCGACCGACTCGAGGGCCGCGATCGTGTCGTTGCGCACCTCGGTGGCCGCGTCCTGCGCCGTCATCGCGAAGTACCCACCCTCGTCGATCGTCTGCGTGCTTTTGTCGTCTCGGAAGATGAAGTACTCGAGCTCGGGCCCGACGTAGAAGGCGTCGAAGCCCATCGAGCGCATCCGCTCGAGCGCGCGGCGGAGGACGTAGCGGGGATCGCCCTCGTACGGCTTCCCGTCCGGGGTGACGATGTCGCAGATCATCCGCCCCACCTTCGCCCCGACCGGCTCGCCGTGCTCGTCGAGGGGACGGGGCAGGATCTGGAACGTCGCCGGATCGGGAATGGCGACCATGTCCGACTCCTCGATCGCGTTGAAGCCGGTGATCGAGGACCCGTCGAAGCCCATGCCGTCGTCGAGCGCGTCCTTCACCTCCGCTGGCGTGATCGCGAACGACTTCAGGTGCCCCTCGAGGTCGGTGAACCAGAAGAGGACGTGCTCGACCCCCTCCTCCTCGATCCGCTTGAGCACCGCCCGGCGGGCGGCCGGGCTCGAGGTGGCGCGGTCTCGGCTCCGCACCATCGCGTTCGCGCCCTGCGCTCTCGGTCGTGCCATGGAACCTCCTTCCGAACACGAAAAAGCCCCGGACGGGCGCTCCCGTCCGAGGCCACGTCGCCTCAACTGGACGGCACCACTCTAGCAGGCCCGCCCGACGCGCGCCTCCGTCTCTCACGAGGGTGCCGACCCTCGTGGCTCTCAGGGGGTGGCCGACGGGCCCCGGAGGACGGCCTACCCGGAGCGCTTGAGCTTCCCCGTCCGCTTCGCGTACAGCTCGCCGCGCCGGAAGACCCACAGCCCGAGCGGGATGGACACGACGCCGATGACGACGAGCGGCCAGAGCTCGCCCCAGAGCTCGTCGAGCCCCGCCCCCTCGAGGATCGCCTCCCGAGACCCCTCGAGCGCGTACGTGGCGGGCGAGATCGTCGCGAGGAGCTGCATCCAGCCCGGAAGCACCTCGACCGGGTAGTAGACGCCCGAGACGACGAGGAGCGTTCCCTGGGCGACGAACCCGAGCTGCGTACCCTTCTCCGGCGAGATGAGGGGCAGCACCGAGGTCATCGCCCCGATCCCGAGGAAGGACACGGAGGCGACCGCGAGCACGACGACCGCGGCGAGGAAGTTCGCCTCCGGCATCGAGAGCCGGAAGAAGAGCGCGCACACGGTGAAGAGGAAGACCGCGCGCAGGAGGCCGTAGAGGATGGCGAAGAGTCCCTGCCCGGCGAGGTGCATCGCCCGCGAGAGGGGAGCCATGAACGTGTACTCGATCGTCCCCTCCCAGCGCTCCCAGGCGACGGTCTCCATGAGGAACTCGAAGAGGACGCCGAGGTAGGCCCAGATGACGGCCCCGATGAGGAGGCTCGTCATGACCCGATTCACGTCGAGCGAGCCGCCCGTCGCCTCGATCCCCTTCGCGATGAAGACGATGGTGAGGGTGTTCGCGACGGTCCAGACGAACCACGCGAGGTCCCACCAGATGTAGCGCTTCGTGAGGTAGAAGTTCCGCTCGACGACGCCCCCGGCACCGACGAGCTCCGCTCTCAGGGTCGTTGCCAGCGTGCGCATCAGGCAAGCACCTCCCGATCATCGTCGTCGCCCTCCTCCGCGAAGGCACGGCCCGTCGCGACGAAGAACGCCTCCTCGAGCGTCGTCGAGCCGTACCGGCGCTTCAGGTCGTCTGCCGGCTCGAGCGCGAGCAGCCGTCCCCGGTCGAGGATCCCGACCCGGTCGGCGAGCACCTCCGCCTCGACGAGGTCGTGGGTGCAGAGGAGGATCGTCGAGTCGTGCGTCTCGCGGATCTCGCGGATGAACTCCTGCACCTCGAGCTTCGAGCGCGGATCGAGGCCCGTCGTCGGCTCGTCGAGCAGGAGGACGACGGGCGAGGTGAGGAGCGCCCGCGCAAGCGCCACCTTCTGCTGCATCCCCCGGGAGAGGCCCTCCATCGGCTCCGATCGCCGCTCCGCGGGGAACCCCACGCGCTCGAGGATCTCCGGGATCCGGTCTCGAGTCTGCCGAGCGGTGAGCCCGTAGTAGCGCGCGGCGTACGAGAGGTTCTCCGCAGGCGACATCTTCTTGAAGAAGGACGCCTCGACCGAGACTCGGTTCACGAGCCGCCGCACCGCGCGGGCCTCGGCGACGACGTCGTGGCCGAGCACGCGGGCCCAGCCGCCGTCCGGCAGCAGGAGCGTGGCGAGGATCCGGACGAGCGTCGACTTCCCGGAGCCGTTCTGGCCGAGGATGGCGACCGTCTCCCCGCGCGCGACGGCAAGGGTCACCCCGTCGAGCGCGACGCGGGAGCGTCGCTCGCGGCGCCTCCGCGAGCGGCGCGCGAACTCCTTCCGCAGCTCGAATGCCTCCACCGCCGCCGTCGTCGAGGCGCGCGACGGCGCCTCCGCGATCGGCACTTCCTCGAGATTCGCCATCTGCTGCTCCCTCAGGTGCGTCCGTAACGAGACCCGTGCAAGCCAGTGCTCGCCCCGCTCGGTGGGGCCCGGCACCGGCGATCTCAGCTACGGACGCGCAGCATCGGGCCGCGGACGATAGCGACTCGCCCGCGTTCGGTCAACCTCGCATGGGCTTCGGGCCGAACGAAGCGCCCTCCCCGATCGCCCGAGGATGCTGTAGGCTCCGGCGCGGGAGGGGCGCCGGCTGCGGACGGCGCCCCTCGCCGCTCAGCGGAGGAGGAAGGTGACGGTGACGGTCGCGGTCGTCTCCTGCGTGCCGGGCACGATCGGGATCGCCGCATCGCCTCCGGCCGCGCGCTCCGCCGCGAGCGGGATCGGTGCCGAGGCCCCCGACTCGACGATGGCGCGGATCGCCCCGAGGGAGCGACCGGCCGCCTTCGCGAGCACCTCGGCCCGAGCGCGCGCCTCCGCCACAGCCTTCGCCAGGGCCTGTCGGTAGAGCTCCTCCGCGTTCTTCGCGCTCATGATCGGCCCGAAGACCTGGTTCGCGCCGGCATCCACCGCCGCATCGATGAGCCCGGGCGCGTCCTCGACGTCGCTCACGGCCGAGACCGAGCTCGAGGCGGCGTACGCCTCGATCTTCCCGCTCTCGCCCGAGACCGGGTAGACGCTGACCATCTGGGTCGCGAGCTCGCGCGCGCCGGCCCGACGGAGCGCGTTGATGATCTTCCGCGCCGCGTCCGCGTTCGCGCGCACGGCCTCGCGCGCCGTGGCGCCCCGCGTCTCGACGCCGAGGACGAGCTGCGCCTCGTCGGGCGCCGCGGTCACGGTGCCGACGCCGTTCA
>JAVQXS010000154.1:0-4661 GCA_033578065.1 Thermoleophilia bacterium | reverse complement strand
GAGAGCTGGTCGGGGAAGCGGTCGGCGACGTCCTCGAGCCCGACGAGCCGCAGCACCTCGCGCGCGCGCGTATGCCGCTCGGCCTTGGGGACGCCTCTCACCTCGAGCCCGAAGGCGACGTTGTCGAGCACGCGGCGGTGCGTGAGGAGCCCGAAGTGCTGTAACACCATCGACACCTCGTGCCGGCGGAGCCCCCGGAGCTCCGCTCGACCCGCCCTCGTGACGTCCCGACCCGCGATCTCGATCTCCCCTGCCGTCGGCTCGACGAGCCGGATGAGCGTGCGCACGAGCGTCGACTTCCCGGAGCCGGAGAGACCCATGACGACGAACACCTCTCCCGGGTAGACGTCGAAGGTGACGTCGCGCACGGCAGCGACGCACCCCGTCTTCTCGAGGAGCTCGCGCCGAGGGAGGTCCGCGTCGGGCGTGCCGAGGATGCGATCCGCCCGCGGGCCGAAGATCTTCCAGACGCCGCGCGCCCGGATGACTGGAGCCTGTCCGAGGGGGGCCGTCACGGCTGGGGGTGCGGAAGCCGAGGCGCTGATATACGACGAGTATATGCCTTCGCTCGCGGGGGTGCGAATTCCTCGTGGCAGGGGTCGCGAGCGGTCGCGGGACGCCGCGTCCGGCGAGCAGCGGGGGCGCTCGGGGCGGACCACGTGCGCGGCGGCCATGGCTCGGATGGGAGACTGCCGAGCGATGCGGCGCTCCGTCGTCCCCATCTACGCCCTCATCCTGCTCGAGACGCTCGTCTGGATCGCGATCGTGCCGCTCGCGCCGACGTTCTCCGCCGAGCTCGGCCTCCGCGGCGTGGAGACGGGGATGATCCTCGCCGCCGCGAGCTTCAGCGCGCTCCTCGTCTCGCTCCCGCTCGGGCTCCTCGCGGATCGACTCGGCTCGCGGGAGGTGACGATCGCCTCCGCGGCGCTCTTCACCCTCGCGACGCTCGGGCAGGGGCTCGCCGAGGAGTTCTGGTCGCTCCTCCTCGCCCGCGCCGCCTTCGGCGTGGCGTTCGGCGCCCTCTGGGCGGCGGGAGCCGCCTGGCTCTCGGACTCGCTCTCCGATCAGCGCCGCGCAGGCGGGCTCGGGGCGGTGGCGACGATGACGGGCCTGGGCTTCACGGTCGGCCCCGTCTTCGCGGGCGTCCTCGGCGACCGCTACGCGCCCGGTGCGCCGTTCCTCGTGCTCGGGGTCCTCGCCGCGCTCGTGACAGGGACCCTCCTCGGTGCCGCGCCGGGAAGCGCTCCGCGCGCGCCGAGGGCTGGCGTCCGCAGGCTGCTGCGCGTCGCGCGTCGCGACGAGCTCGTGCTCGGCGGCGTGGCGCTCCTCGCGCTCATCGGCTTGGTGGGAGGGGGCGTCAACCTCCTCGTCCCGCTCGAGCTGCGCGCGAACGGCGTGTCGGCGAGCGAGATCGGCCTCCTCTTCTCCCTCGCCTCGGCGATCTACACCGTCGTCAGCGGCATCGTCGCTCGCCTCGGCAACCGTGCGGCGACGCTGCGGGTGGCCGGGCTCGCCGTGCTCGGCACGAGCCTCTCGCTCCTCCTCGTCGTCGCGAGCGGCACGACGGTCGCCGCCGTCGCGTTCGTCCTCCTCCGAGCACCGTTCTGGTCGACGATGGACACGCTCATCTACCCGCTCGTCGCCGCGGGCGCGCACCGCTCCGACCTGAGTCGGGGAGCGGTCATGGGTCTCGTGATGCTCGGGTGGGGAGTGACCTCGACGGTGGGACCACCGCTCGCAGGAGCGATCGCCGACGTCGCCGGGGCCCGGGCGGCGTTCGTCGTCCTCACGGCGCTCTCCGCGCTCGTCGCGCTCTGGCTCCTGCGCGTGCACCGTCGACCCGCGGAGGCCGATGAGGCCGACCTCCGGCCGGCGTGAGGGCGCGCTCGGACGGGCCCGAAGCTCAGCCGGCGGCAGCGAGCGCAGCCTCGAGGCTCGGCGTGTCGGCGAGGAGGCGTTGGGTGTACTCGTGCTGCGGCTCCTCGAGCACGGCCGCGGAGGTTCCGCGCTCGACGATCCGACCCTCGGACATGACGACGACCTCCTGCGCGATCGTGCGTACGAGCGCGAGGTTGGGGGTGACGAAGAGGAGTCCGAGGTGGAGCTCGCGCTGGAGCGTCGCGAGCAGGTCGACGATCGCCGCCTGGACGGAGACGTCGAGCGCCGAGGTGACCTCGTCGCAGACGAGGAGCTGCGGCTCGGCGACGAGGGCCCGGGCGATGGCGACCCGCTGGCGCTCGCCGCCCGAGAGCTGGTGCGGGTACCGCTCGAGCACGGAGGGGCCGAGCTGGACCCGCTCGAGCGCCTCGAGACAGCGCCGACGGGCCTCTCCGCCCCGCAGGCCGAGGAAGAGCGCGAGCGGTTGGCCGACGATCTGCTGGATCGTCTTGCGGGGGTTGAGGGAGCTGTAGGGACTCTGGAAGATGTACTGGATCTCGCGGCGCTGGCCGGGGGTGCGGTCTCGCGCGCGGGCAGCGAGGGGCTGAGCGCGGTAGAGGATCCTCCCTTCCCACTGGTCGTGGAGCCCGGCGATGCAGCGAGCGAGCGTCGTCTTGCCGGAGCCCGACTCCCCGACGAGCGCCACGCACTCTCGAGGGTGGATGCGGAGATCGATCCCGTGGAGCACGCGGCGTGCTCCGTAGCGGGCCGTGACCCGCTCGATGGCGACGAGGTCCTGCTCGAAGGGGACCTCGGGCAGAGGGCTCGCCGCCGGGCGGGCGGAGGCAGGGAGAGCGCGCACGTCGTCGTGCCGGTAGCAGCGCGCGTAGTGGCGGCCCTCCCCGACGATCGAGACGGGCGGGAAGGCGGCGCGGCAGCGCTCCTCGACGAAGTCGCAGCGGTCGGAGAAGGCGCACCCGCTCGGCCGCTGGCCGGGCCGGGGAGCGGTGCCGGGGATGCCCACGAGCGCGTGGCGACCGGAGATCTCCGGGATCGCCTCCA
The DNA here is from genome assembly GCA_033578065.1 of Thermoleophilia bacterium. Lineage (GTDB taxonomy): Bacteria > Actinomycetota > Thermoleophilia > Gaiellales > Gaiellaceae > GMQP-bins7. The sequence continues at coordinate 1,721 of JAVQXS010000154.1, read as the reverse complement.
CGAGCCGGCGCGTGTACGGGTGGGCCGCCGCGACGAAGAGATCGAGCTTCGGCCCGACCTCGACGAGCCTCCCCGCGTACATCACCGCCACCCGCGAGGCGAGGGCGGCGACGACGGCGAGGTCGTGGCTCACGTAGACCGCCGCGACGCCGTGGGCCCGACAGAGCTCCCGCACCGTCTCGAGGACGTGTGCCTGGGTCGTGACGTCGAGGCCGGTGGTGGGCTCGTCGAGCACGATCACGCGTGGCCGGTTCGCGAACGCCATCGCGAGCGCGACCCGCTGCTGCTGCCCGCCCGAGAGCTGATGGGGGTAGCGGCGGAGGAAGGCGTCGTCGCTCGGGAGCAGCACCTCGTGGAGGACCTCGACGATCCGGGCGCGTCGCTCCTCCTCTGAGGAGCCGAAGCCGTGCTCTGCGAGCGTCTCCGCGAGCTGGGTGCGGATCCGGAGGGCGGGGTTCAGCGCGGCGGACGGATCCTGCGGGACGTACGAGACGAGGGTCCCACGGAGCCGCTGTCGCTCCTGCTCGGGGAGCGCGAGGATGTCCCGGCCCTCGATCCGGACGTGGCCGCGGACGATCCGCGCCCCGCGGCGCGAGTGGCCGAGCACGGCGAGGCCGACGGTCGTCTTCCCGGAGCCCGACTCGCCGACGAGCCCGAGCACCTCGCCTGCGTCGACCGCGAAGGAGACCTCGTCGACGATGTCGCTGCCGTCGGCTGCGACCTCGACCCGCAGGTCCTCGACCTCGAGGGCAGCGGCGCTCACGGCGACCACCCCCCGTGTCCAGCGAGCCGTTGGGGGCGCGCGCTGGCGGCCTGCGTGGGGTCGCTCGTCACTCTCGCGTCCTCCCTCGCTCGATCCCGATCGCGGCTCGCGCGAACCCGTCACCGACGAGGCTCGTGCCGATGGTGAGGAGCCCGATCGCCGCCACCGGGAGGACGACGCCCCACGGCTGGTCGGCGAGGAGCCCCTGCCGGTTCTCGTTGATCATGAGCCCCCAGTCCGCGGCCGGAGGCTGGAGGCCGAAGCCGAGGAAGCTCAGCGCGGCGATGACGGCGATGTTGAACGTGAGCCGGAGCGTCACCTCGACGACGAGCGGGCTCGTGACGTTCGGCAGGATCTCGCCGAGGAGGATCTTCCGGCGGGGGACGCCGATCCCCTCGGCGGCGCGGACGAAGTCACGCTCCACCACCTCGACCGCCGCGCCGCGCGTGACCCGCGCCACGCGCGGCATCGTCGTGATGCCGACGGCGAGCACGAGGAGCCAGAGCTGCGGGCCGACGGTGGCGACGAGGACGAGCGCGAAGACGAGCTGGGGGAAGGCGAAGACGACGTCCTGCGCGCGCATGAGCACCTCGTCGAGGAGGCCTCGCGAGTAGGCGGCGAGGAGGCCGACGGCGATCCCCAGGACGGCGCCGAGGACGGTCGCGAGCGCCGACAGCGCGAGCACCGAACGGCCGCCGCAGAGGAAGCGAGAGAGGACGTCCCGGCCGAGGTTGTCGGTGCCGAGCGGCGCGACCTCCGAGGGGGGCTCGAAGGGCGCGACGAAGCCCCCCGGCCGCGTGAGCCCCTCGTCCGGGCCGTAGGGGGCGAAGAGGGGCCCGAAGAGGGCGATCCCCACGAGGAGGGCGACGATCGCGAGGCCGAGCTTCGTGCGTCCCTGCCGCCAGGTGGCGGCGAGGAGGACGAGCGACGGCCGCCGTCCGGCTGCGGCCGCGGGGCG
>JAVQXS010000153.1:0-4672 GCA_033578065.1 Thermoleophilia bacterium | reverse complement strand
GTCGGCTGGACCTTCGTCCTCGGCACCTACCCGCAAGCGCAGGGCCGGCGCGAGGCTGCGCTCCGTGCTCAGGAGGCGCGGCGGCGTGGGCTCCGTCCGGTCGGCATCCTCTACTCCTCGCGCTACGCGAGCCTCCGGCCCGGGTACTGGGTCGTCGTCACGGGGATCTACCGCTCAGAAGCAGAGGCGACGAGCGACCTGCCCCGCGTGCGGCGCGTCGCGCGAGGCGCCGATGTTCGGAGGATCGTCCGCTGACGGTCGCTCCTCGTTGCCTTATGAGAAGACGTTTGTTCGGACTTTGTGACAGCGCAGGAAAGGCGCTACACTCTGTCGCGACAGTGTCGGTTCGTGGCCTTCTCCCAGCCCGGTAGCGCGACAGTCGAGGAGAGTGACGGAGGACTGATGGACGAGCAGGCTGCACAGCTCCGCTCATGCATGTATCAATACTCGCGAGCGATCTACCGCTCCATCAAGGACCTCGTCGACCCGTACGTCGATCCCGCGACGCAGCTCGAGTACCGGCGTGCGATCCTCAGCGAGTGCGAGCGGACGATGGAGCGGCTCGCCGACGACCCGCACTACTTCGCCTACCCAGACCGCACCCTCTTCGCCGACATCCGCCGCTACTTCCCGATCACCGCGCAGGCGCAGGTCGCTTGGGCGGTGCGCGAGGGCGTGGGCGCGGCGACGGCGTTCATCGAGCAGCAGATCCAGGCCGGGCTCCTCGACGGTGGCAACGCCCGCTGCCACGCGACCACCCGGAAGGGCAAGCCCTGCCAGCGGACGCCGCTCCCCGGTCGCGACTACTGCCCGTCGCACCAGCACCTCGAGCGGGCGACCGTCGCCGCCTGACGCCGGGCGCTCGCGCCGGCGAGCGCGGCGCTAAGCTCGCGGGCGGATGTCGCACGACACCGACAAGCTCATCCGACAGCTCTCGCTCGTCGCGTTCCTCATGGCCGAGCGCCGGCCCTTGACGGCACGCGACGTGAAGACGCACGTCGAGGGCTACAGCGAGATGTCCGACGAGGCGTTCGCCCGGCGCTTCTACAGCGATCGGGCCGAGCTCACCGCCCTCGGCATCCCCCTCACCTCGCAGCGCGACGAGTTCACGGGCGAGGAGCTCTACACCCTGCGCTCGGAGCAGTACTTCCTCGACCGACTCGAGCTCGACGACGACGAGCTCGCGGCGCTCCAGACGGCCCTCTACTACCTCGAGGGCAAGTTCGCCTACGCGGAGCCGCTCCGACTCGCGCTCCAGAACCTCGCGCTCGGCCGCGCTGGCTTCCGAGAGCCGCCGACGGAGACGGCCGAGCGCGTCCGCGTCACCGCTCCCGACTACTCCCCGGAGCTCGCCGGACGCCTCGCGAAGCTCGAGTCCGCGATCTCGAAGCAGCGCACGGTCCGCTTCGGGTACTGGAGCCCGCGCCGCACCCGTCCCTCCGAGCGCGTCGTCAACCCGTACGCGCTGCGGCTCGACGACGGCAACTGGTACCTCGTCGGACACGACCTCGAGCGGGACACCGTGCGCACCTTCAAGGTCTCCCGCATCCGCGGCGACATCCGCTTCGCGACGCGCCGGGAGCGCGACTTCCGCATCCCCGCCGACTTCGACGTCGAGCAGCACCGCGTACCACGACCGTGGCAGATCGGCCCCATCGTCGGGACCGCGCGCATCGCGGTCTCCGAGGACACCGCGTGGTGGGTGGAGCGGACGCTCTCCGACGCCGGCACGGTCGAGGACGGCATCTTCGAGACGGACTTCGCCGCGCCGGAGCTCCTCGCCGGCTGGGTGCTCCGTCAGAACGGGCGGGCCACGCCGCTCGAGCCCGAGGAGCTTCGCGATGCGGTGGCTCGGGCCCTCGCTCGGCTCGAGGAGTCGCACACGGGGCCGCCTCCGGTTCCGGCGAGCCCGAAGCGCCGAGATCCCCGCCAGCCGCTCCCCGAGCGGCCCGCTGGACCGATCGCTCCCGAGCGCTTCGGGCTCCTCCAGGCGCTCCTCGCCCACCTCCTCGCGGCGTGCGGAGACGAGCGGACGGCGACGCTCGACGCCGCCGAGCTCGCGTCCCGCTTCTCGATTCCCCTCGAGGAGCTCCAGGAGCACCTCTCCCTCCTCAACCTCGTGAACTTCGGAGGCGGTTGCTACGCCGTCTACGCGGAGCACGAGGGAGACGTCGTGCGGGTCGAGAAGGAGCTCTACGGCGACGTCTTCCGTCGCCCGCCCAAGCTCACCCCGCTCGAGGCGCGAGCCATCCGCCTGGCGATCGCGTACGTCGGCCCGACGATCGCCGCGGAGGCGCGCACTCCGCTCGAGCGCGTCCGCCGGAAGCTCGAGGAGACGTTCGGCCAGTTCGATCTCGCGGGAACGCCGGAGCCGCAGGTCGCTTCCGACGAGGAGGAGCTCGTGAAGGTCTTGAGCGAGGGCGCAACACGGCACCGCCTCGTCGAGATCGAGTACCTCAAGGAGGGCGAGGGGCGCCCCACGCGGCGACTCGTCGAGCCCTACACGATCGAGCGGGAGCTCCCCGTCTGGCGCGTGCACACCTGGGATCGCACGGTGGACGCAGCGCGCACCTTCCGGCTCGACCGCATGCGCTCCGCCCGCCTCACGAGCGAGCGCTTCGCCCCCAGGGAAGGCTTCGACCCCTCCTACCTCCGGAACCCACGGGTGGCACGCGTCCTCCACCTCCCCGCGATCGCCCGCTGGAAGCTCGAGCGGGGCGCGCAGCCTCTGACCGACGGCTCCGCGCTCTCCGAGGTACCGTACAAGACCGAGGAGTGGCTCCTCTCGGAGGTGCTCGCCGACCGGGGCGAGTCCGTCATCCTCGCGCCCGCTCACCTTCGCGACCTCGTCGCCCGCCGTGCTCGGCGCCTCCAGCGGGAGGTCCTTCGGGTGCCCGCGCGCCGCTAAGCGCTCCCGCGCGTTACGAGACAGCGCCAAGAGCATGCCGAAACCGCACGTTCGGGGCACGCCCGACCGGCATCGCCTATCGTTGTCGTATTCGACAACGAAGGAGTGTCCATGCGTTCCACACGTGCCGCTGCCCGGTCGTCTCACCACCGTCTCCTGGCGCTGTCAGGCGCCGTGCTCGGTCTCGCGACGGGATTGTCGCTCGCCGCGCTCGTCGCGGCGGGATCCTCACGCTCGCTCGAGACCGCGATGCCGGCGCTCGCCTCCAGGATCGAGGTGGCGCACCTCCCTCCTCTCCTGACCGTGCCGGGCGAGTCGATCGAGCTCCGCTTCGACACGTACTGCCTCCCCGCCGGCGTCGACGACATCGAGCGCCCCTGCCCTGCGCGCGGCTCGCTCTTCGTCCGGACCGGCGACCGAGGTCGCTTCAGCACGCTCCCCCTGCGCCCCACCGACGCCCGCGGACCGGGGCGCCTCGTCGCGACCCTGCCGGCTGCCCTCGCGCGCTCGCCGCATGGCGTCTCCTACTACGCCGTCATCGAGGACGCGGAGACCGGCGCCTCGGTGACGGTGCCTGCCGGCGGAGCTGACGCCCCTCACCGGAGCATTCCCCTCGAGCATCCGGTCCTCGTTGAGCTCGGACGCCACCGCTTCGACGAGACGAGCCGGGCGTCGGCGCGAGTCGTCGCGGCCACCTGGGGCCCCGGCCCCCTCGAGGTCGGTCTCGAGCCGGGCAGGAACCTCTCCCCGATCGGCGGCTCGTCCTTCGACGTACGGCCGGACGGCACCGTCTACGTCCTCGACGAGGCGAAGAGGCGCGCGCTCCGATTCTCGCCCGGGAGCCACCTGCCGACTCCGATTCCGCTCGAGATTACGGGAACGATCGCCGACCTCGCGGTCGGTGACGACCGGATGTACGTCCTCGAGACGACTGGGGACCGAGGGAGCGCGGGACTCCTGCGGGAGTTCACCCTCACCGGCCGCCCCGTCGACCGGGAGCCGCTCGCCGAGCCCGCCTACCGGGTTCGGATGGGCCCTGAAGGCGTCCCCTTCGTCCTCCGACAGGGTTCGGGACAGTGGGGCGCCGGGGAAGCGCGCGGGGGCGAGCTCGCGACGCCCGCCGAGCAGCGCGCATCGGCGCGCCCGGCCCGCGAGCTCCCGAGCGGTGGCGAAGTCACGGTGCTCCGCCTTGGACACGAGATCCGGGTCGCCGCGACCGATCTCCGCGGGGCCCGCTCCGCCTGGCGCGTGACGAGCGAGACTCCGCTCGCGGAGGTCCAGCTCGCTGAGCCGCTTGGCGGCCGCCTCGTGGTCGTGGCGCGCGTCTACGGCGATCGGAAGGACGAGTTCCTCGTCCTCGTCCTCGGACCCCGTGGCGTCGAGCGTCGCTTCACCGTTCCCTCGTGGGACTGGGCAGAGACGGCACCGCTCTCGCGCTTCCGGTTCCAGGGCGGCTCCTTGTACCAGCTCGGCTCGACGCCCCGCGAGCTCTTCGTCGACCGCTACGACCTGGAGGTGAGGTGATGCGCTTCTCGACCGCGTTCGTCTCTGGGCTCGCCGTCGCCGCGTGCCTTGGTCTCGTCGGCAGCGCGAGTGGCTACCACACACGCTTCGTCGCCGACAACTGCAACTACGCAGCTCCCACGCCGACCTCCTCCATCACGCGCGCAGGATCGACGACGGTCGCGCTGCGGGCCCGGTGGGAGGGGTACCAGTGGGCAGGCGGGTGCTGGAACGACAACGACCAGGACGACTCTCCAGGGG
>JAVQXS010000152.1:0-4696 GCA_033578065.1 Thermoleophilia bacterium | reverse complement strand
GGTAGCGGTCCGTGAGGAGGAGCGCGAACGCGGAGGTCTGCGCGGAGTAGCGGACGCAGGCCGCACCGAGGTTGCGCAGGCCCTCCGGCATGCGCCGTGCCACGAGCGCGTACGGGAAGCCGAGGGCGCCGACGACGAGGAGGACGCCTCCGAGGGCGCCGGCGAGGAGGAACGCAGGCAACGCGAGCAGGAGCCGGAGGAGCGTCTTCCAGCGGCTCTGCCGCATGGGCGGCTCGATCTCGATCTCGACCTCGTACGAGCCCGCGCTGCCCGTGAAGCCCGGGAAGCGCCGTCCCACGACGAGGAGGAACGCCGTCACGTGCGCCGCGTAGCGCACGTAGGCGGCGAGGAAGCGGTGGAGCAAGGTCGGCACCCGCCCGGCGGCGAGCGCGCTCACCCAGGCCCCGGTCGCGGCGAGCCCCGCTGCGAGCGACCAGAGCGTGAGCCAGACGAGGTGGGGCAGGGCGAGGAGGGGACGGAAGAGCACCGTCAGCCGGGGGCGCTCGAGATCGTCGGCGAGGACGACGCGCACCGGGTGCTTGGCGAGGTGGGAGTACGGCTCCGCGAGCGCCGGGTCCGAGCTCGGGTAGCGGGGGGTGAGCAGGAGGAGGTACGCGCTCGTCTGGGCGGCGTACGCCACCGCGAAGAGGACGAGGTCGCGCAGCCCGCGAGGGGCGCGTCCGCGGACGAGGATGGCGAACCAGGAGAGGAAGGCGGCGACCGCAGCGGCGCCGGCGCTCGTCGCCGCCGTGGCGGCGAGCGGGGCTGCCGGGTCGTCCTGGCTCGCGCTCCACGTGTCGACCCCACCGACGACGAGACCTCCGCCGAGCGCGAGCGAGAGGAGGATCGCGGGCAGCGCGAGCGGGAGCCGGAAAACGACGCCCCACCGCCCCTGCCGGTCCGGCGGCGGGATCTCGAGGTCGATCGGGTACGCGTCCTGGCAGCGGAACCACGGGTACGGGTTCGCGGCGAGGAGGCAGTACGCGCTCACCTGCGTCGCGTAGCGGACGTAGGAGGCGACGAAGTCGTGCAGGCTCCGCGGCGCCTGGCGCTCGATGAGGAGCAGAAGCCAGCAGCCGATCGCCACGCTGAGGGCGGCGAGCGCGCGCAGCGTCGTCCAGACGACGAGCGGGAGCGCGAGGAGAGCGCGGAGGAGCACCGTGAGGCGGCTGCGCTCGAGCACGTCGTCGCGGACGACGAGGCGGACGGGTCGAGCCCCGGCAGGCTGCACGGCGGGCATTGTCCTCCACGCGTACGATCGCGGCGTGGCCATCGAGCGAGCTGCGATCCTGCGCGCACGCGAGGTGATCGCCGACCGCCTCCACCGGACGCCGACGCTCTCGTGCAGGTCGCTCGGTGACCGCGTCTCCCTCAAGGCGGAGCTCCTCCAACGGACCGGCTCGTTCAAGCCCCGGGGGATGCTGAACGCGCTCGCCGCCCTGTCGCCCGAGGCGCGCTCCCGCGGCATCGTCACCTGGTCGGCCGGCAACGCGGCGCAGGGCGCCGCGTTCGCGGCGGCGCAGGCAGGTGTCGCGTGCCGGGTCTTCATGTGGCGGACGGCGAGTCCCGCGAAGGTCGAGGCGACCCGAGCGTACGGCGCCGAGGTCGATCTCGAGGCGGAGGGGCCGCTCGAGGCCCACGAGCGGCTGCTCGAGCACGTGGCGCGGACCGGGGCGACGTTCGTCCATCCCTTCGACGATCCCACGCTCCAGGCGGGTCACGGGACGCTCGCGCTCGAGATCGCCGAGGACGTCCCGGACGTCCGCACCGTCGTCGTCCCCGCTGGTGGTGGGGGCCTCCTCGCCGGCGTCGCCTCCGCGCTCGACTGTCGCGTCGTCGGCGTCGAGCCCGAAGGGGCTCCCACCCTCACCGCCGCGCTCGCTGCCGGGAGACCGGTCGCGATCGAGCCACGCACGATCGCCGACGGCCTCGGGGCTCCGATGACGGGCGCAGCCACGCTCGCGATCGTCCAGGAGCGCGTCGACGAGGTCGTCCTCGTCAGCGACGAGGAGATCGCCGAGGGGTTGCGGTTCCTCTACGCGCGCGCGAAGCTCGCCTGCGAGCCGGCTGGCGCCGCTGCCGTCGCGGCGATCCTCGCGGGCAAGATCGACGCTCGCGCAGGCGCTCCGCTCGTCGCGATCGTCTCCGGCGGCAACGCGGACCCGCGGGTCGTGGCTGGTATCCTGGCGGGCCGATGAAGGCCGGCATCCACCCCGAGTACGTGCTCGCGCACGTCACCTGCTCGTGCGGCAACGAGTTCTGGACGCGGTCGACGAAGGCCGAGCTCCACGTCGAGATCTGCGCGGCCTGCCACCCGTTCTACACGGGCAAGCAGAAGCTCGTCGACACGGGCGGTCGGGTGGAGCGGTTCCAGCGCCGGCTCGAGAAGGCCGGCGCCGCTCGCCGGGGCTAGGCCCGCATGCGCATCACCTTCGGCGGCCAGGCCGTCCTCGAGGGCGTCATGATGCGCAGCCCCTCGACGTGGGCGGTCGCGGTCCGCACCCCCGAGGGGGACATCACCGAGGTCGTCCGCGAGATCCGCTCACCGATGCAGCGGCGCCGTCTCTGGCGCCTTCCCGTCATCCGCGGGGTCGTCGCGCTCGGCGAGTCGCTCGCGATCGGCTTCCGGGCGCTCGCGATCTCCGCGAACGTCGCCTCCCAGGAGCGCGACGAGCACGGAGAGCTGAAGACGCAGATCACCCGCGGGCAGATCCTCTTCTCGTTCGCGATCGCGATCGGCTTCGCGCTCATGCTCTTCAAGGTTGGGCCCGCGCTCTTCACGAGCTGGCTGCCCATCGAGGGAACGACGCTCTTCGTCCTCGTCGAGGGGCTCGTCCGCGTCGCCGTCTTCATCGGCTACATCCTCCTCATCTCGCTCCTCCCCGACCTCAAGCGGGTGTTCCAGTACCACGGCGCCGAGCACAAGACGATCAACGCGCTCGAGGCAGGGGCCGAGCTCACCCCGCAGAGCGTGCAGCGCTTCAGCGTCATCCACCCGCGGTGCGGGACCGCCTTCTTGCTCTGGGTGATGGTGATCGCGATCTTCGTCTTCGCGCTCGTCGGGCGGCCGGAGTGGCACCTGCTCATCCTCAGCCGCATCGTCCTCCTCCCGGTCATCGCGGGACTCGCCTACGAGGTCATCCGGTACGCAGGCTCCCACCAGTCGAGCCGGCTCCTCATGGCGCTTCTCGCGCCGGGCCTCTGGCTCCAGCGCCTCACGACGCGCGAGCCGACGGACGACCAGGTCGAGGTCTCGATCCGCGCGCTCGAGCGGGTGCTCGAGCGGGAGCGGGCGGAGAGCGAGGAGGAGCGTGCGCGCGAGTCCCGCGTCGAGGTGATGGCGTAGGCGATGCCGCGGATCGCTCGGGAGGCCGAGGTCGCGTGGGAGGGCTCCGTCGCGCGTGGGAGCGGCGTCGTCTCCGCCTCGAGCTCGGGCGCGTTCGAGCTCCCCGTGACCCTCGCTTCGCGGGTCGGCGACCCGGCGGGGAGGACGAGCCCCGAGGAGCTCCTCGCCGCGGCGCACGCGACCTGCTTCGCCACCTCCCTCGGGAGCGAGCTTGCGCGCATGGGCATGCCGCCGGAGCGGCTCGTCGTGCGCTGCCTCGTCACGATGGACGAGGTGGAGGGAGTCGGGCACCGCATCGTCTCCTCGGCCATCGTCGCTCGCGGCGTCGTTCCGGGCGCCGATGCGGCGTCGTTCGCGCAGGCGGCGGAGGCCGCGGATGCGGGCTGTCCCTTCTCCGCGCTCGTGAAGGCGAGCGCGACCGTGACCGTGGAAGCGACCCTCGAGGAAGGAGGAGCGTCATGACCGAACGGAGCGCGCAGGTGACGTGGAGGGGCTCGCTCATGGAGGGCGCAGGGACGATCGAGCGCGTCGGCAGCGGCGCGCTCGGCCCGCTCGAGGTGACCTGGGCCTCGCGCGCGGAGGAGCCCGCTGGACGCACGAGTCCCGAGGAGCTCATCGCGGCCGCTCACGCCGCGTGCTTCTCGATGGCGCTCTCGCATGGCCTCGCGCAGGCCGGCACGCCGCCGGAGCGTCTGGAGACCGAGGCGACGGTGACCTTCGTCCCCGGGACTGGGATCACGAAGGTCGCGCTCACCGTGCGCGGCTCGGTCCCTGGGCTCGGCGAAGCGGCGTTCCGCGAGGCGGCGGAGGCGGCGAAGGCGGGCTGTCCGGTGTCGAAGGCGCTCGCCGGAGTCCCCGAGATCACGCTCGACGCGGCGCTCGCCTGACGGGCCGCAGCGGCGCAGCCCTCTACCATCAGGGCATGCGCGGCATCGAGCAGCTCGTCGAGGAGCTCGACCGCTCCTACGCGGAGACGCAGGAGCGGCTCTCCGACCCTGCCGTCTACAACGATCGCCGCCAGGCTGCCGAGACGGGCCGGCGGCTGAAGGAGCTCGAGGGCCCGAAGCGGCTCGCCGACGCCTGGCGCCGCGCGAGCGAGGACCTCGCGGCGGCGCGCTCCGACCCCGAGCTCGCCTCGCTCGCGAGCGACCTCGAGGCCGAGGTCGCTCGCCTCGAGGAGGAGCTCCGGCTCGCGCTCGCGGAGCGCGACCCCGCCGACGCGAAGGACGTCATCGTCGAGGTGCGGCAGGGGGTCGGTGGGGACGAGGCGGCCCTCTGGGCTGCCGATCTCGCGCGGATGCTCACCCGCTACGCGGAGCGACGCGGCTTCCGCACGGAGACGCTGTCGGG
>JAVQXS010000151.1:0-4716 GCA_033578065.1 Thermoleophilia bacterium | reverse complement strand
GTCCCTCGACCGGCTGCTCGAGCTGCTCGACCTGGACGCGATCCGCGCCGAGCAGGCCGCTCGCCGCGAGCGCGGCGACGTGAAGCAGCTCGGCGTCGGCTTCTCGACGTACAACGAGATGTGCGGGCTTGCGCCCTCGAGGATCCTCGGCGCCATCCGCTACGCCGTGGGTGGCTGGGACTCGGCCACCGTCCGCTTCCAGCCGCTCGGCTCGGTGCAGGTCGTCGTCGGCACCTCGCCGCACGGGCAGAGCCACGAGACGACGTTCGCCCAGATCGTCGCCGACCGGCTCGGCGTGAGCGTGGAGGACGTCGAGGTGCTCCACGGCGACACCGCCGTCTCGCAGCTCGGCATGGACACGTACGGGAGCCGGTCGCTCGCCGTCGGCGGGATCGCCCTCTGGCACGCGACTGAGAAGATCATCGCCAAGGCACGGGCGATCGTCGCCCACCAGCTCGAGGTGTCCGAGGACGACCTCGAGTTCGCCGACGGAACCTTCACCGTCAAGGGCTCGCCCGACCGCACGATGGACATCAAGGCTGCCGCCTTCGCCGCCCATGCCGCCCACAACCTCCCGGACGGCATGGAGCCGGGCCTCGAGGAGACGGCGACGTACGACCCCGCGAACTTCTCCTGGCCGGGGGGAGCGCACGCTGCCGTCGTCGAGGTGGATACGGAGACGGGCGACGCTCGCCTCGTCCGCTACGTCGCGGTCGACGACGTGGGGAGGGCGATCAACCCGATGATCGTCGACGGGCAGGTGCACGGCGGGATCGCCCAGGGCGTCGCAGCCGCGCTGTTCGAGGAGGGGGTGTACGACGACGACGGCAACCTGCTCACGACGACGATGGCGACGTACCTCGTCCCCTCGGCGGCGGAGCTCCCATCCTTCGAGACCGATCGCACGGAGACGGAGGCCGACAACCCGCTCGGGGTGAAGGGAGTGGGGGAGACGGGCACGATCGCTGCGGCTCCTGCCGTGATCAACGCCGTCGTGGACGCCCTCTCCCACCTCGGCGTCACCGACGTCCCCCTCCCCGCGACACCCGAGCGCGTCTGGAAGGCGATTCAGGAGGTGGCCCCGTGATTCCCGCACCCTTCGACTACGAGGTCGCTGAGACCCCCGAGCACGCGATCGAGCTCCTCTGCGAGCGGGAGGACGCGAAGCTCCTCGCCGGCGGCCACTCGCTCCTGCCTGCGATGCGGCTCCGGCTCGCGCGTCCCCGGTGCCTCGTGGACGTCGGTCGGCTGTCCGACCTCTCCTACGTCCGCGACGAGGGAGACGAGATCGCGATCGGCGCGCTCACGCGCCACAAGGACGTCGCGGGCTCCGAGGTGCTCCGCGAGCGCTGCCCGATCGTCGCCGCGACCGCGGCCCAGGTGGGCGACCCGCAGGTGCGGCATCGGGGGACGATCGGCGGGTCGCTCGCGCACGGCGACCCCGCGTCGGACCTCCCGGCGGTCGCGCTCGCGCTCGGCGGGACGCTCGTCGCGAGAGGCTCGGGAGGTGACCGTCGCATCCCTGCCTCCGACTTCTTCACGGGCGTCTTCGAGACGGCGCTCGCGCTGGACGAGATGCTCGTCGAGGTGCGCGTGCCGGCGCTCGGAGCGGGCCGTGGCTGGGCCTTCGAGAAGATGAGCCGGCGCGCGCAGGACTGGGCGACGGTCGCGGTCGCGGCCGTCGTCGAGCGCGCGAACGGTTCCCTCGCTCGCGCGTCCGTGGCGCTCGTCAACATGGGCGGCACCCCGCTCCGCGCCGCGGCAGTGGAGGAGGCGATCGCTGGCGGGGCCTCGATCGAGGAGGCGGCCGCGCTGGCGGCGGAGGGCACGGAGCCGCCCTCCGACCACGCGGCGAGCGCCGACTTCCGCAGGCACCTCGCCCGCGTCCTCACGCGGCGAGCGCTCGAACGCGCGACCGCGCGCTGAGCACGGAGAGGGCGAGACGAGGCAGCGCCTCGCCCTCCCTCGCTCGTCGTGCAGGGCGCGCTGCCTCGCCCGAGCGACCTGCGCCGCGACGCCGCGGCCGCTCAGACGGCGCGCTCGGGCGCGGGGGGCGGCACGCGCGCGAAGGCCGCCCGCAGGACGTCGTCGGGGGTCGTCCCCTCCTCGCAGATGAGGCGGTGACGGAGCACGTGGGGCGCGATCTCCCGGACGTCCTCGACGGTGACGTGGTCACGCCCTGCGAGGCGCGCGCACGCCTTCGCTGCGCCCGCGAGGTGGATGATCCCACGCGAGCTGACGCCGAGCTCGACGCCGGGGAGCTCGCGGGTCGTCCGCGCGAGCGCGACGATGTAGCGCGCGACGGGCTCGGGGAGCTCTGTGGCATCGAGCTCCTCGCGCGCGTGGTCGAGGCCGACGACGCCGAGGAGCGGGCGTACCTCGCCGAGCATGTCGGGGGCGACCCCCTTGTGGGGGAGGTCGAGCATGGCGAGCTCGGACGCGGCGTCGGCGAAGTCGAGCTCGATCTTGAAGAGGAAGCGGTCGAGCTGCGACTCCGGGAGCTCGTACACGTCCCGGTGCTCGTACGGGTTCTGCGTCGCGATGACGAGGAAGGGGTCGGGCAGGCGGTGCGCCTTCCCCTCCACCGTCACCTGGCGCTCCTGCATCGCCTCGAGGAGCGCCGCCTGCGTGCGCGGCGGGGTGCGGTTGATCTCGTCGGCGAGGAGGACGTTCGTGAAGACGGCACCGGGGAGGAAGAGGTGCTCGCCCGCGCGGATCGTGTTCTGTCCGACGAGCTCCGTCGGGGTCGTGTCGGGCGTGAACTGGATGCGCTTGAAGGAGGCGCCGAGCATGTGCGCGATCGCCCGACCGAGGAGCGTCTTCGCGCTTCCTGGCGGCCCTGCGAGGAGGACATGGCCCCGGGCGAGAGCTGCGACGAGCATGAGGTCGACCACGCGCTCCTGCCCGAGCACGACCTTCGACACCTCGCGCCTCGCGCGGGCCCGCAGGTCCGCGAGGCTCGGGTACGGCGCTCCCGCGAGAACTGCCACTGCGACCTCTCCTCTCCCGACGCTCTTCTTCCACCTGTCGCCACCCGCAGGGGCAGCGACGCCTTCCCGACCGCACTATCGCGTGCCGAGGGCTGGAGGTCAACCCCGAGCCGAGAGGGGAGCTCAGGCGAGCTCGAGCGTAGGGGGCACCGGCGCCGGCGTCGCGTCGAGCGCCCGGCGGAGCATCTCGTCCCGCGACGTCCCGGGCGCGACGATGAGGCGGTGCCGGAGGACGTACGGCGCCATCTCCCGGACGTCCTCGATGGTGACGACGCTTCGCCCGTTCAGGCGCGCGTTTGCCTTGGCGGCGCTCGCGAGGTAGATCATCGCGCGCGAGCTGACGCCGAGCTCGACGCCGGGGAGCTCCCGCGTCCGCCGGCCGACGGCGACGATGTACCGCCCGACCGATTCCGGCATCTCCGTCGACTCGAGCTCCTCGCGTGCCTTGTCGAGGCCGACGACGCCGAGGAGCGGCCGCACCTCGCCGAGCATGTCGGGCGCGATCCCCTTATGGGGGAGGTTGAGCATGGCGAGCTCGGACTCGGCGTCCGCGTAGTCGAGCTCGATCTTGAAGAGGAAGCGGTCGAGCTGCGACTCGGGGAGGACGAAGACGCCCTCATGCTCGTACGGGTTCTGCGTCGCGATGACGAGGAAGGGATCGGGGAGCTTGTGCACCTTGCCGTCGACCGTCACCTGCCGCTCCTGCATCGGCTCGAAGAGCGCCGCCTGCGTGCGCGGCGGGGTGCGGTTGATCTCGTCGGCGAGGAGGACGTTCGTGAAGACGGCACCGGGGAGGAAGAGGTGCTCGCCCGCGCGGATCGTGTTCTGTCCGACGAGCTCCGTCGGGGTCGTGTCGGGCGTGAACTGGATGCGCTTGAAGGAGGCGCCGAGCATGTGCGCGATCGCCCGACCGAGGAGCGTCTTCGCGCTTCCTGGCGGCCCCTCCAGGAGGACGTGCCCGTGCGCGAGCGCGGCGATGAGCATGAGCTCGACCGTGCGCTCCTGACCGACGACGACCTTCGCGACCTCGCGCTGCGCCCGCTCACGCAGGCCGGCGAGGTTGTCGTAGTGCTCCTCCAGCATGACCGCCACGGCGCTCTCTCCTTCCTTCGGTTCCGGGTGCCTCGAGCACGGCCCGGGTGTCTCTCGTCGCAGCCGGGCCGAGACGGCTATCGGCAGCTATGCTGGAACCCTGAATCACACATACGGGGGCGACCAGGTCTCGACGTGGTCGGTTCTCCGGCAGAGCTGCGAGCCGAGGTCGCCGGTTGGCCTCGTAAATCAACCGGCACCAACGCAAGTGCGAAGAACGAACTCGCACTCGCCGCCTAGTCGAAGCTAGGTCAGGCGACGTCGCCCCGGGCTCGGCCCGAGGCCCGGGAGCCGGCGTCAACGATCGGGCTCGGCGCCGAGGGAGAGCCACTCGCCCGGAGCGCGACAGCGAAGGAGGGCTGGCCCGCCGGTGGGTCGTCCGCGAACCGGCCGGCGGGTGAGAGGAAGCGCGGACTACGCTCGTAGACGCTCTCGTCGGCGCGGCCGCGGACGCGGGTTCGATTCCCGCCGCCTCCATCGCCGCCGGAGACGCACGCGGGGCCCAAAGGGGGTAGGGCTTGGGACTTGGCGCCCCGTGCGGCGTCTCGGGCGGCCTGTCGCGACGAGTGCGCGACCTTCGGCCTCCCGCTTCGTAGCAAGATGCACGTTGACGTGGTAGCGATCCCGCATTGAC
>JAVQXS010000150.1:0-4717 GCA_033578065.1 Thermoleophilia bacterium | reverse complement strand
GACCTCCTCGGGCCGCACGAGGCGCTTGAGCCCGTCGATGGCCGCGCGCGTCATGTTGATCGGGGTCGTCGTCCCGAGGCTCTTCGCGAGGACGTCCTTGATCCCGGCGAGCTCGAGCACGGCCCGGACACCGCCGCCCGCGATGACGCCGGTTCCCTCGCTCGCCGGCCGGAGCACGACCCGCGCGGCGTCGAAGCGGCCGACGACCTCGTGGGTGATCGTCTGCCCGTGCTTCGGAACGGTGAAGAGGTTCTTCTTCGCGTCGTCCACCGCCTTCGAGATCGCGAGCGGAACCTCGCGCGCCTTGCCGTACCCGAGGCCGACCCGGTCGACCTCGTCGCCGATGACGACGAGCGCGGTGAAGGAGAACCGGCGCCCGCCCTTCACCACCTTCGCCACCCGGTTCACCTCGATCACGCGCTCCTTCAGCTCGCGCGTCTCCGTCGTCTCCATGCCGCTCAAAAGCGAAGACCTCCTTCGCGCGCGCCCTCGGCGAGAGCTCGCACGCGTCCGTGGTAGAGGTACCCCCCGCGGTCGAAGACGCAGCGCTCGATCCCCCGCTCGCGCGCGAGAGCGGCGAGCGCCCGACCGACCTCCCGCGCCTGCTCCGTCTTCGTGCCGGCGACGGGCGGGATCGTCTTCCAGCTCGCGGATGCGAGCGTCCGACCGCGCTCGTCGTCGACGAGCTGGGCGAAGATGCCGCGGTTCGAGCGGTAGACGACGAGGCGCGGGCGCTCCGCGGTTCCCGAGATCTTCGCTCGCACGCGCCGGTGCCGGCGCTCGCGGGCCTCGCGTCTCGTGAGCGTCGTCATGCGCGCTTGCCCACCTTCCTGCGGACGTGCTCGTCGCGGTAGCGAATGCCCTTGCCCTTGTACGGCTCGGGCGGCCGCACCTTCCGAATCTCGGCTGCGGTCTGGCCGACCTGCTGCTTGTCGATCCCCTTCACGACGATCTCCGTCGGCGTCGGCACCTCGAAGCTGATCCCCGGCCTCGGCGTGACGTGCACAGGGTGCGAGTAGCCCACCGCGAGCTCGAGGTCGGAGCCTTTGAGCTGGGCACGGTAGCCGACGCCCTGGATCTCGAGCCGCTTCTCGAAGCCTTTCGTGACGCCTTCCACCATGTTCGCGACGAGCGTCCGCGTGAGGCCGTGGAGCGCACGGTCCTCGCTGCGATCCGTCGGCCGGGAGACGCGGATCTCGCCGTCGGCGAGCTCGATCCGCATCCGGGCGGGCACCTCCTGCTCGAGCGTCCCGAGCGGGCCCTGCACCCGCACCCGGCCGGGCGCGATCGAGACCTCGACGCCTTCGGGCACCTCGATCGGGCGACGTCCGATCCTGCTCATCGCTCCGCCTCCCCTACCAGACCTCAGCGATCACCTCGCCGCCGACGCCACGCTCCGCGGCCTGTCGGTGGGTGAGGACGCCGCTCGACGTGGAGAGGATCGCCGTCCCCATGCCGCCGAGGACGCGTGGCAGCCGGTCCTTGCGCGCGTAGACGCGACGCCCCGGCTTCGACACGCGCCGGAGATCGGTGATCACCCGCCGTCGATCCTTCGCGTACTTCAGCTCGATGACGAGCGTCGCCACCGGAGTGCCCGGCACGACGCGGAAGCCACGGATGTAGCCCTCCTCGGCGAGGATGCGAGCGATCTCCTCCTTCATCCGGGAGGTGGGCATGGAGACCGTCTCGTGGAGCGCGCGGTTCGCGTTCCGGATCCGCGTCAGCATGTCCGCGATGGGGTCGGTGAGCACCTTTGCTCCTCCTACCAGCTCGCCTTCGTCATTCCGGGGATCGCGCCCTCGTGCGCGAGCTCGCGGAGGCAGATGCGGCAGAGGCCGAACTTCCGGTAGACGGCGCGCGGTCGCCCACAGCGGTTGCAGCGCGAGTACGCTCGCACCTTGTACTTCTGCTCGCGACGCTGCTTCGCGATCATCGACTTCTTCGCCACTAGCCTCGCTCCCTCCTCGAGCCGGCGAAGGGGAGGCCGAGCGCGCGCAGGAGCGCGAGGCCGTGCTCGTCCGTCTTCGCCGTGGTCGTGATCGTCACGTCGAGACCCCGAATCGCCGGCACCTTGTCGTAGTCGACCTCGGGGAAGATGATCTGCTCGCGGATCCCAATCGAGTAGTTCCCGTGCCCGTCGAAGGAACGGGGATCGAGCCCACGGAAGTCGCGGATGCGCGGGAGCGCGATCGACACGAGGCGATCGAGGAACTCGTACATGCGTGCCCCGCGGAGGGTGACCCGGGCGCCCACGGGCATCCCCGCGCGGAGCTTGAAGCTCGCGATCGACCTCTTCGCCCGCCGGACCTGCGCCCGCTGCCCCGAGATGACGGAGAGCTCGTCGATCGCCGCGTCGAGCGCCTTCGGATCCGTCTTCGCCTCGCCGACGCCCATGTTGAGCGTGATCTTCTCGACGCGCGGCACCTCCATCACCGAGCGCAGCCCGAGCTCCTCCTTGAGCCGAGGCCGGATCTCCTCCTCGTAGCGCCGCTTGAGGCGGGGCACGTACGTCTCGGGAGCGGGGGCGGTCGCGGTGCTCATCGGTCGAGCTCCTGGCCACACCCGGGTCGCTTGCACACCCGCACGCGCACCGTCTCGCCCTTGACCTCCTTCACCGCGATCCCCACCCTCGTCGGGGTCTCGCACACGGGGCACACGACCATGACGTTCGAGACCGGGATCGGCGCCGGCTTGTCGATGATCCCGCCGGGGACGATCTGCGTGCCGCCCATGCGGGACGCGTCCCGGATCGGACGGGGCTTCGTGTGCCGCTTCGCGACGTTGAGGTTCTCGACGATCACCCGCCGCTCGGACGGCCGCGCCTCGATGACGCGCCCGCGCTTCCCACGATCCTTGCCGGCGATGACCTGGACGAGATCGCCCTTTCGGACCTTCATCTTCACGGCCATCTTCAGAGCACCTCAGGGGCCAGGCTGACGATCTTCATGAAGTTCTTCTCTCGGAGCTCCCGCGCGACGGGGCCGAAGATCCGCGTCCCGCGCGGGTTGGACTGCGGATCGATGAGGACGGCGGCGTTCTCGTCGAAGCCGATGAGCGTGCCGTCGTCCCTCGGGTACGGCTTCTTCGTGCGGACGACGACTGCCCGCACGACGTCCCCCTTCTTCACCGCGCTCTGCGGCGCGGCGGACTTCACGGTAGCAATGATGACGTCGCCGACGCGCGCGTAGCGACGGCGCGAGCCGCCGAGCACGCGGATGCAGAGGAGCTCCCGCGCGCCCGTGTTGTCGGCGACCCGGAGGCGGGACTCCTGCTGGATCATCGGGGAGCCTCCCGGATCACTTCGCCTCCTCGACGATCTCGCGCAGGCGCCAGCGCTTGAGCTTCGAGAGCGGGCGCGTCTCGACGATGCGCACGACGTCGCCCACCTTCGCCTCGTTGCGCTCGTCGTGCGCGTGGAGCTTCGTGCTGCGGCGAATGACCTTCTTCACGACCGGGTGGAGCTTCACGACGTCGACGCGGACGACGATCGTCTTGTCGCCAGCCGCCGAGACGACGATCCCCTGACGCTCCTGCCGGCGACCGCGCGGACGCTGCGGCTTCGGGAGCCGGACGATCGGCTTCCGCTCGGAGGGCTTCTCCCGCCTCGGCTTCGGCCGCTGCCGGCGCTCTGAGCGGGGGAGCCGCTTGCGCTTCTTCCTCGAGCCGGAGACGCCCCCCGGCGCGTCCGCGCCAGGCTCCTCAGCCCCGGCGCCCTCCTCCCCGCTTCCGTCGGCGGCAGCCGCTCCCACGGGAGGTGCGGCGGGCTCGGGCTCGTCCTCGGACCGCTCCGTCGAGGCGGCCTCCGGCTCGGCCGCCGCCTCCTCGGCGAGCGGCGCTCCGAGCGCCTCGGCCCCCTGCGACCCGTCGGCACCTGCCTCGACGTCCGCCGTCGGCTCGGGGTCGGCGGCAGGGGTCCCTGCTTCGGTCCGGATCGTCTCGTCCGTCATCGCCCTCGCCCTCGCGCGCGCTCGTTCTGGATGGTGAGGATGCGCGCGATCTCGCGCTTCGCCTGCCGGATGCGCGCGCTGTTCTCGAGCGCGCCCGTCGCGCGCTGGAAGCGGAGGTCGAAGAGCTCCTTGCGCGTCTCGGCGAGCTTGCGCTCGAGGTCCTCGTCGGAGAGCGCACGCACGTCCTTAGCCCTCAAAGAGATCCGCCTCCCTCTTCACGAACTTCGTCTTCACGGGGAGCTTCTGGCCCGCCAGCCGCAGCGCCTCCCGAGCGAGCGGCTCCGGGACGCCGGCGAGCTCGAACATCACGCGGCCGGGCTTCACGACGGCCACCCACCCCTCGGGCGAGCCCTTCCCCGAGCCCATGCGCGTCTCGGCCGGCTTCCTCGTCACCGGCTTGTCGGGGAAGACGTTGATCCAAACCTTGCCGCTGCGACGGATCTTCCGCGTCGCGGCGACGCGGGCAGCCTCGATCTGCCGGTTCGTGATCCACCCCGGCTCGAGCGCCTTCAGCCCGTAGTCGCCGAACTGCACCGTCGTCTGGCCCTTCGCGATCCCCGTGCGACGGCCCCGGTGGTGGCGCCGGAACTTCGTCTTGCGCGGCATGAGCATCAGCTCTCACCTCCGCTCGGCGTCTCCTCCTGCGCGCTCGGGGCATCGTCGGCGACGACCGCGGTCTCCTCGAGCTCCCCGGGCGGAGCCTCCGTTACGCTCCGTGCCGGCGCGCGTCGCGCGCCAGCGCGCTGGCCGCGGCGTCCGCGCGAGACGAT
>JAVQXS010000149.1:0-4750 GCA_033578065.1 Thermoleophilia bacterium | reverse complement strand
GGAGCGACCGCGCCCGGTCGGGGTCGTAGCGGCGCTGGGGGAAGTCGTCCCCTGCATAGCAGAGGTCGAAGGGGGAGAACACGTCGTTCCCCACGCGCCCGAAGCCACCGACCGCCTGCGCCACCATCTGCGGACGGTTCGCGAGCAGCCGGAACGCCTGCCGAACGCGGACGTCGCGGAACGGCTCCTGGTCGACGCGCATGTTGAGCGGCGTCCACGCGGCCGAGGGGGCCCGGTAGATCCTGAGGTTCGCGCGCCGCCGGATGACGGGGACCTGCGCGAAGGGGATGTCGCCCGCGGCGTGGATCTGCCCGCCGAGGAGCGCGTTCACGCGGGCGGTGTCGTCGCCGAAGTTGATGATGTGCACCTCGTCGAAGTACGGCTGCCCCTCTCGCCAGTAGTTCTCGTTGCGGACGTGGACGCTCCGCTGACCGGGGACGAACTCCTTCACCTTGAACGGCCCCGTCCCGATGAAGCGGAGCGGCCCCTTGCCGCGCCCGCTGTT
This sequence comes from Thermoleophilia bacterium, assembly GCA_033578065.1. GTDB lineage: Bacteria > Actinomycetota > Thermoleophilia > Gaiellales > Gaiellaceae > GMQP-bins7. Next base: position 4,245 of record JAVQXS010000149.1, on the reverse strand, counting down.
CGGGGAGTACCCGACGGGCACGATGCCGTTGAAGTACTGGCAGAAGGCGTCGAGGAGCGCGACGTCCGGGCGCTTGAGGAAGAGGCGCACCGTCCGCCGGTCGAGCTTGCGGATGCGGTTCGGGTCGACGGCCTCGAAGGCGGCGACTCCGAACATGCCGAGCTTCTTGTTCGACATCCGCCGGATCGAGTAGATGACGTCGTCCGCCGTGAGCGTCTTGCCGTTGTGGAACTCGATGCCGTCGCGGACGCGGATGAGCCACTGGTCCGCCTTCTCCGCTCGGAGCTCCTCGGCGAGGCCGTCGATCTTCGGCCGGTAGGCCTCGTCGAAGTAGGCGAGCCCCTCGAAGGTGATGACGTTGCGGGCGATGTCGGGCTCGTTGACGATGTTCTGCCCGTCGATGAAGTCGGTGGCGCCGCCTCCGGCGACCCCGAGCCTGAAGGTGCCGCCGCGCCTGATGCGTGCCTGCGCGAGCGCCGCCTCCGTGAGCGGTCCGAACGATACTCCGGCGACGACGATTCCGAGCGCCGCCGCCCTCCGGAGCAGATCCTCGCGCGTCATGCCGCGCCGAACCTCGCGGCTCAGCGCCTCGTCAGCCGTCAGCATGGTCGCCCTCCTCGTGTCGTGGCTCGCTCCTAACCGTGTAGCGGCTCCGGGTATTGATACTCCACGCGCCGCTCGAAGACAAGGAGCCGGGGCTCACGAGCTGGGCGTCGGGAGAGCGAGCTCGAGATCGAGCACGACCATCGCTGGCTCCCCGGCCTCGAGCGCCGAGTCGAGGTCGGCGCTGAGCCGAGCGGGCGACGAGCGCCGGGCCGGAAGCCCGAATGCCGCCGCGAGGGAGACGAAGTCCGGGCTCTCGAGATCGACCCCTGCGTGCGAGAAGCCACGCTCGTCCTGGTAGGCACGGAGGATCCCGTAGCCACCGTCGTCGACGACGAGGACGACGACTGGGAGGCGGTGCTGGCGGGCGGTCGCGAGCTCTGCGAGCCCGTACTGGAGGCCGCCGTCGCCGACGACCGCGAGCACGGGCCTCCCAGGGAGGGCGCTCGCGGCGCCGAGCGCCGCGGGGAGCGCGTAGCCGAGCGTGCTCGACCCAGCCGGGTAGAGGAAGGAGCGCGGGTGATCGGCCCGCAGGTACGCAGTCGCCGCGTAGGAGAGGATTGTCGAGTCCCAGGCCGCCGGCTTGCCTCCCCCGAGCCGCTCCTCGATCGCGGCGAGGAGCGTCAGCGTCCCTCCGTCCTGCTCGCGTGCGTGGGCTCCGTCGATCCGCGCGCGCGCCTCCTCGGCGCGGCGGGCACCTCGACCGGCCGTCGAGCGCGTCCCGATCCGCTCGAGGAGCGCGCGTAGCGTCTCGCGCGCGTCGCCGACGAGCCCGAGGGCGGGCGCGTTGAGCGCGAGGCGCTCGGGCGCGGCGTCGATCTCGACGAGCGTGCCTGCGAAGTCGCGAAAGGCGTCGCGGAGCTCGTAGCCGAGCCAGGAGCCGACGACGAGGACCGCGTCCGCTCCGGCGACGAGCGCGCGGTGCGCGGGCTCGTCCCACGCGCTCCCGACCGCGAGCGGGTGGTGCTCGGGAATCGCGCCCTTGCCCGTGACCGTCGTGGCGATGGGCCCGTCGAGCCGGGCAGCGAGCTCGAGCACCTCCGCTCCCGCGCCCGAGCGGACGACGCCGCCGCCGGCGACGAGGAGGGGACGCTCGGCCTCGGCGAGGAGGAGGGCGGCGCGGTCGAGATCAGCGGCGGGAGGGAGGGGCGGGAGCTCTGGCGACCCGTCGAGCTCGCCCGCCTCGATTCCCTCTGCCGGAGCGAGGAGGACGTCGGCGGGGATCTCGAGGTAGACGGGCCCCTGCGGGGGGCTCGCCGCCCGCCGCCAGGCCTCGGCGAGGAGGGGAGGGATCTCCTCGGCGCGCGTCGCTCGTGCGGTCGACTTCACGAGGGTCGCGAAGGAGGCTGCCTGGTCTGGCGACTCGTGGAGCTCGCCACGTCCACTCCCGATCGCCGCCGCGTCGATCTGGCTCGCGACGACGACGAGAGGCACGAACGCTGCCCACGCCTCGAGGACGGCGGGGAGCGTGAGGAACGCTCCAGGGCCCGTGGAGACGAGGACTGCCTCGGGACGGCCGGTGACGCGGGCGCGCCCGTCCGCAGCGAAGGCGGCGTCGAGCTCGTGGCGAAGCCCGATGACCTCGACCCTGCTTGCGTGCAGGCCCTCCCACATGGGGAGCGCGTGCACGCCCGGGACCCCGAAGACGAGCTCGGCTCCGAGCGCAGCCAGGCTCTCGGCAACGAGGTGCCCGCCGAGCCTGGCTACCGGCCTCTCGTCCGCCACCGAGGCGCCTAGGCCGGATCCCGCCGCAGCGGCTGGCAGAGGCAGTGCGGACCACCGCCTCCCAGGGTGAACATGCTGAGGTCGGGGTCGTACACGGTGAAGCCGAGCGCGCGGAGGCGCGCGTTCAGGTCCTTCGAGGCGGCGCTCGAGAGGACGCGATCCTCGCCGAGCGCGACGACGTTGCAGCCGAGGCGCATCGTGTCGCGGTAGGAGACGGGGACGATCTCGATCCCCTTGCCCTCAAGCCAGGCGAGGAGGTCCTCGTCGATCGCGTCCACGCAGACGGCGGCGAGCTTCGGCGCGAGCATGCAGAGGAGGAGGTCGAGGTGGACGTAGTGCTCAGCGATCGGCTGCAGCCGCACCTCCCAGCCTTCCCCCTGAAGCCAAGACGCCACCTGGCGCGCGGCCTGCTCCTGCGTCCGCTCGCCCGAGTAGCCGATGACGACGCAGCCCGGCTCGACGACATCGAAGTCGCCGCCCTCGAACGAGCCGGCGGTGACCATGCGGTAGATGGGGATCCCGTTGCCCTGGTAGAAGCGGATGACCGGGGCGTACTCGCCTCGCCGCCACCACTGCGCCATCTGCGTGACGATCGCTCCCCAGGGCGTCATCACGCTCGAGTCGCGAGCGAACACCTGGTAGGGGAGGGCAGGGTCGGGCTCGAGCACGTGCACGCGCACGCCGGCGCTCCGGTAGGCGTCGACCATCTCCGCATGCTGGCGGAGCGCGAGCTCGTGGTCGAAGACCGCCCCGCTCGCGAGCGTCGCGCGCGAGATCGAGCTCGTGGGCAGCCACCGAAAGTGGTCGGGCGGGCCGACGAGGACGTCGCGCAGGACCCCGACCTCGGAGCTCGTTCCCCACGTCGCCTCCATCGGTCTCCGCCCTCCTCGTCGAGCCGCTCCGTCCTCCGCGGATCCTAGAGGCTCGCTCGACGTGCGACCATGCGTCGCGTCCGATGATCCTCGAGCACGCTCCCCCGCCGCCTCCTCTCGCCGTCCTCAAGGGCAGACCGTGACGCTCGTCCTCTGCGATCCGTCGTTCCCCCTCGACGTCGCCCGCGCGGTGCTCGAGGAGAGCGGAGCGAGGGTCGTCGCCGGTCGCCGCGCGAGCGACCCGGAGGCCGTCGTCGCGCTCCTCGCCTGCGATCCCGTCACGGGCGACGATCTCCGCGCGCTCTCGCGGCTTCGGGTCGTCGCGACGCCGAACGTCGGGGTCGACCACGTCGACGTCGAGGCGGCCACGGAGCGGGGCGTCTGGGTGTGCAACGTCCCGGACTACTGCGTCGACGAGGTCGCCGACCACGCGCTCGCGCTCCTCCTCGCGCTCGTCCGTGGCGTGGTCGAGCTCGATCGCTCGGTGCGTGCGGGCGGCTGGAGCCACGACGCGGCCGGCGCGCTCCGCACGGTCTCGGGATTGCGGCTCGGAATCGTCGGCTTCGGTCGCATCGGGCGTGCCCTCGCCTCGAGAGCACGTGCCCTCGGCATGGAGGTGACGGCGCACGACCCCTACCTCGCGGACGACGAGATCGAGGCGACTGGGGCGCGCCCGGCCTCCCTCGAGCGCCTGCTGCGCACGAGCGACGCGGTGTCCTTGCACGTGCCGCTCACGCCGGCGACGCGTGGCCTCCTCGGGCGACGCGAGCTCGAGCTCCTCCCGGAGGGCGCGTACCTCGTGAACGTCTCCCGGGGCGGCCTCGTGGAGACGGAGGCGCTCCTCGAGGCGCTCGCCGTCGGCCGGCTCGCGGGAGCGGCGCTCGACGTGCTCGAGGTGGAGCCTCCCACCGACGACGCCCCGGCCCCGAGGGCGCCGCGGCTCGTGGTCACGCCGCACGCCGCCTGGTACAGCCCGGAGGCGGAGGAGCGCGTCTACCAGCAGGCGGCAGCGGCCGTCCTCGACGTCCTCGCCGGCCGGCGTCCA
>JAVQXS010000148.1:0-4767 GCA_033578065.1 Thermoleophilia bacterium | reverse complement strand
GACTTCTACTACGCGGGTCACGAGGCGGCGGTCTTCCTCGACGGCCCCGTCCACGACCACCGCGACGTCGCCGAGCGGGACGGGCGCGCGCTCGAGCGCCTCGAGGACGCCGGCTACCTCGTCGTCCGCTTCCGCCACGACGAGGACTGGGTGCCGATCGTCCGCCGCTACCCGAGCGTCTTCGGGAGCCTCACGTGAGCTTCGGCGTCGGCACCCTCGTCAAGGCGCGCGGCCGCGAGTGGGTCGTCCTCCCCGAGTCGAGCGACGACCTCCTCGTCCTCCGGCCCCTCGGCGGCACGGACGAGGAGATCGCCGGCGTCCTCCCGGCCCTCGAGCCCGTCACGCCTGCTACGTTCGACCTCCCCGACCCGACCGACATCGGCGATGCCCGCTCGGCTCGCCTCCTGCGCGACGCGCTCCGCCTCACCTTCCGCTCGAGCGCCGGCCCCTTCCGCTCCTTCGGGCGGATCGCGGTCGAGCCGCGGCCCTACCAGCTCGTCCCGCTCCTCATGGCGCTCAAGCTCGACCCGGTGCGCCTCCTCATCGCCGACGACGTCGGCATCGGGAAGACGATCGAGGCGCTCCTCGTCGCCCGCGAGCTCCTCGACCACGGGGACGCCCAGGGCCTCGCCGTCCTCTGCCCGCCGCACCTCGCCGAGCAGTGGCAGGCGGAGATGCGCGACAAGTTCCACCTCGACGCCGAGCTCGTCCTCGCCGGCACCGCCGCCCGTCTCGAGCGCGACCTCCCCTTCGGCGTCTCCCTCTTCGAGCGCCACCGGATCACGGTCGTCTCGATGGACTACATCAAGTCCGACCGCCGCCGCGACGACTTCCTGCGCGCCGCCCCGGAGCTCGTCATCGTCGACGAGGCGCACACCTGCACCGACGCGAGCGCCGGCCGCGGCGGCCGCCACCAGCGCTACGAGCTCGTCTCCGGGCTCGCGCGCGACCCCGACCGCCACCTCCTCCTCGTCACCGCGACCCCGCACTCGGGCAAGGAGGACGCCTTCCGCGCGCTCGTCGGCTTCCTCGACCCCTCCTTCCGCGAGCTCCCCGACGACCTCTCGAGCGAGGAGCGCGCCCGCGAGCGCCGCCGCCTCGCCCGGCACATGGTGCAGCGCCGCCGCGGCGACATCGAGCACTACCTCGCAGACACCCCCTTCCCGAAGCGGGAGACCCGCGAGGAGACGTACGCGCTCACCCCCGCCTACCGCGCCCTCTTCGAGAAGGTGCTCGCCTACGCGCGCGAGACGGTCGCCGACCCGGCGGGCGGCCCCCACCGCCAGCGCGTCCGCTGGTGGGCCGTGCTCGGCCTCCTGCGCGCGCTCGCCTCGAGCCCCGCTGCCGCCGCGGCCACCCTCCGCAGCCGCGCCCGCACCGCCGACACCCTCACCCCCGAGGAGGCGGACGAGGTCGGCCGCCGCGACGTCCTCGACCTCGTCGACGACGAGAGCGCCGAGGGCCTTGACGTCGTCCCCGGCGCCGACGCCGAGGAGGGGGACGACCCCGGGCGCCCGAACCGTCGCCGCCTCCTCGCCTTCGCGCGCGAGGCGGACGCGCTCGCCGGCGCCGGCGATCCGAAGCTCGCGAAGGGCGTCGGGCTCATCGCCGAGCTCGTCCGCGACGGCTACCACCCGATCGTCTTCTGCCGCTTCATCCCGACCGCGCACTACCTCGCCGACGCGCTCCGCTCGAAGCTCGCAGGCGTCGCCGTCGAGGCCGTCACCGGCGAGCTCCCGCCCTCCGAGCGCGAGGAGCGCGTGCTCGCCCTCGGCGAGGCCTCGAAGCGCGTCCTCGTCGCCACCGACTGCCTCTCGGAGGGGATCAACCTCCAGGAGCACTTCGACGCCGTCGTCCACTACGACCTCTCCTGGAACCCGACCCGCCACGAGCAGCGCGAGGGCCGCGTCGACCGCTTCGGTCAGAGTCGAAGCCCGGTCCGCGTCCTCACCTACTTCGGCGCCGACAACCGGATCGACGGCATCGTCCTCGACGTCCTCCTGCGCAAGCACAGGGCGATCCGCGACTCGCTCGGGATCTCCGTCCCCGTCCCCGTCGACTCGAACGCCGTGCTCGAAGCGATCATGGAGGGCCTCATCCTCCGTGGCCGCGACGAGCAGCTCTCGCTGCTCGAGCTCCCCGACCTCGCCTCGCAGCGCGACGCCTTCCACGGCGAGTGGGACCTCGCCGCCGAGCGCGAGCGCCGCTCCCGTACCGTCTTCGCGCAGGAGACGATCTCGACCGCCGAGGTCGCCCGCGAGCTCGAGGCCTCCCGCGCCGCGATCGGCTCGGGCGCCGTCGTCGAGCGCTTCGTCCGCGACGCCCTCGCGCTCCACGGGGCGACGCTCGACGGGCGCGACCCGCTCGCGATCGACCTCGCCGAGACCCCGCGTGCGCTCCGCGACCAGCTCGGCCTCGGCGACCGCACGTCGCTCCGCGCCCGCTTCGAGCTCCCGGTCGAAGACGGCGTCACCTACCTCTCCCGCACGCACCCGCTCGTCGAGGGGCTCGCGAGCTACGTCGTCGACACGGCGCTCGACCCGCAGCTTCAAGGCGTCGCGAAGCGCGCGGGCGCGATGCGGACGCGCGCGGTCGAGACCCGCACGACGCTGCTCCTCGTCCGCATCCGCTACGACGTCGTCACCCGCCGCCGCGGCGGGGAGGAGCACGCCCAGATCGCCGAGGAGTCGCTCGCCCTCGCCTTCGAGGGCGCGCCCGAGAGCGCGGGCTGGCTGGGGGAGGAGAAGGCGGCGCTCCTCCTCGACGCGACCCCGGACGGCAACGTCGCCCCCGAGCAGGCCCGGGACTTCGTGGCCCGCGTCATCGACGGCGTCGACCATCTCCGCCCGCGCCTCGACGAGGTCGCCCGCGAGCGCGCCGCCGAGCTCCGCGACGCGCACGAGCGCGTCCGCGCAAGCGCCCGCCTCGCGGGCCTCACGACGACGGTCGACCCGCAGCTCCCGGTCGACGTCCTCGGCGTCTACGTCCTCCTCCCCGTGCCCTCCGCGTGAGCCGCTCCGCCCGCACCCCCTTCCAGACGATCCGCTCCGAGGGCGGCCTCCTGCCCGCCGACCTCCTGCAGCGGGTCGCCTCCCGCGACCGAGACCTCCCCGGCCTGCGAGACGAGGACTACCACGCCTCCGACCTCCCCCTGAACGAGCGCATCGTCCGCTCCTGGAACCGCCTCGTCGGGGCCTGGACGAGCTTCCAGGACGCCCGCGCCCAGCTCCCCGCCGACGACCCCGGAACGACCCTCACCCGCGAGCGCCTCCTCCTTCCCCTCTTCGAGGAGCTCGGCTACGGGCGCCTGCAGACCGCCCGCGCGGTCGAGATCGAGGGCCGCTCCTACCCCGTCTCGCACGCCTGGCAGCACGTCCCCATCCACCTCGTCGGCTGCAACGTCCCCCTCGACCGCCGCACCTCCGGCGTCGCCGGCGCCGCCTCTCACTCCCCGCACGGCCTCCTCCAGGAGCTCCTGAACCGCTCCGAGGAGCGCCTCTGGGGCTTCGTCAGTAACGGCCTCCTCCTCCGCGTGCTACGCGACAACTCCTCGCTCACCCGCCAGGCCTACCTCGAGCTCGACCTCGAGCAGATGCTCGCCTCCGAGGCCTACGCCGACTTCGTGCTGCTCTGGCTTGTCTGCCACGAGTCGCGTCTCGAGGCGAAGCGCCCGCACTCCTGCTGGCTCGAGCGCTGGTCGCAGGAGGCAGCCCGCCAGGGAACCCGCGCCCTCGACTCGATGCGAGACGGGGTCGAGCGCGCGATCTCGACCCTCGGCGCGGGCTTCCTCTCCCACCCCGCGAACGCGACGCTCCGCGAGGCCCTGCGCACGGGGGAGCTCCCAGCGCAGGACTACTACCGCGAGCTCCTGCGCCTCGTCTACCGCCTCCTCTTCCTCTTCGTCGCCGAGGACCGCGGCCTCCTCCTCTCTCCCGACGCAAGCGCCGAGGCCCGGGAGCGCTACGAGCGCTGGTACTCGACCGCCCGCCTGCGGCAGCTCGCCTCCCGCCGGCGCGGCACGCGGCACGGAGACCTCTACGCCGCGCTCCGGCTCGTGATGGCGAAGCTCGGAGACGACGAAGGCTGCCCCGAGCTCGGCCTGCCCGCGCTCGGGAGCTTCCTCTGGTCGCACGAGGCGACCCCCCACCTCGCGCAGGCCGAGCTTTCGAACGAGCACCTCCTCGAGGCGATCCGCTCCCTCGCGACCCTCCGCGAGGGGAAGGTCCTGCGGACGGTCGACTACCGGAACCTCGGCGCCGAGGAGCTCGGCTCGGTGTACGAGTCGCTCCTCGAGCTACGCCCCGAGCTGAACGCCGACGCCGGCACCTTCGAGCTCCGCCTCGCCGCCGGCAACGAGCGAAAGACGACGGGCTCCTACTACACCCCCGCGAACCTCATCTCCTGCCTCCTCGACTCCGCGCTCGACCCCGTCCTCGAGGAGGCAGCCCGTAAGGGCGAGGAGGCGATCCTCGACCTGAAAGTGGTGGATCCCGCCTGCGGCTCGGGCCACTTCCTCGTCGCCGCCGCCCACCGGATCGCGAAGCGCCTCGCCTCCCTCCGCACCGGCGACGCGGAGCCCTCCCCGGAGGCGACCCGCCAAGCGCTCCGAGACGTCGTCTCCCGCTGCCTCTACGGCGTCGACGTGAACCCGATGGCGGTCGAGCTCTGCAAGGTGGCGCTCTGGATCGAGGCGCTCGACCCCGGCCGCCCGCTCTCCTTCCTCGACGCGCACATCCGCTGCGGCAACTCGCTCCTCGGCACGACCTC
>JAVQXS010000147.1:0-4787 GCA_033578065.1 Thermoleophilia bacterium | reverse complement strand
AGGCGTGGCGGTCGGAAGCGCTCGAGCTGGCGGAGCTCGGCGAGCGCTCCGTACTCCGCGGGGGACTGGCAGAGCACGGAGGGCCCGACGCGCCGGATGAGGTCGAGTCGCTCGGCTGGCTCGAAGTCCCCTTCGTGGAGCACGACCTCGGCGCCCCGTGCCCACGCGCCAGCGAGGAAGGGCAGCACGAGCCATGAGCCCGGCTCCGCGGCGCACCACACGAGGTCTCCCGTCCCGGCGTCCATCCAGTGCTCCGCGGCGACGCGGGCGGCGAAGAGCGATCCGTGCGTCCGCACGACGGGCTTCGGATCGCCCCCGGTTCCCGACGTCCAGACGAGGAAGGCCGGGTCGCGCGCGTGCGTCTCGGCGGTGGGCTCGTTCGGAGGGACGTCGGAGGCGCGCCGCATGCGCCCGCTCCGCACGTGGTGCACCTCGGGCGTGAACGACATCTGCGCGATCGCGGCGTCCGACTCCTCGCCGGCGATGACGAGCGCTGCGTCCGTCGAGGCGACGCGAGCCTCGAGAGCGGCCCCCGCGATCGACGGCGCGGCCGGGGCGAAGATCGCGCCCATCTTGAGGCAGCCGAGCGCGATGTCGATCCAGTCCTCGTTGAGGCGCGAGAGGACGAGGACGCGATCACCGGGCTCGACGCCTCGGGAGCGGAGGATATGGGCCCAGCGTGCGGCGCCGTCGGCGAGCTGGCGGAAGGAGCGGGGCTCGATGATCCCGTCGAGGCCGAGGATGGTGAGGGCGTTGCGCTTCGGATCCTGCCCGAGCACCTCGACGAAGTCCCTCGTGAGGTTGAAGCGGTCGGGGACGCGCCAGCTCCCCTCCTCGAGCGCGGGGGCGAAGGCGAGCTCGAGCGGCGAGCTCGTCGTCGCCTTCTCCCGGCGGCGGCCGATACGAAGCCTCTTCACCGCGACGCCCATTATCGATCCTCTTCGGCGCGAAGGCGAGGTGCCTGAACCCCTCTTCGGCGCGAGCGCTACTCCGAGCGGAGCGTGAGCGCGAACGGCGTGTCGGAGGGGAGACGCTCGGGGAGGCGGAACCCACCTGCCTCCTCGAGGGCGCGGATCCGCTCACGGAGCGGCGGATGCGTGTCGAAGAGTCGGGCGAGCGCGAGGACACCCTGCCGATCCGACTCGACGCGGTCGGTGGGGCTCTCGACCCAGAGGTGGGCCGTCGAGGCGTCCGCATAGCGGATGGTCGTGGGGTCGAGCTCGAGGCGACGCAGCGCGAGCGCCATCGCTTCCGGGTCGTTGAGGATCTCGGCGGCGCCGGCGTCGGCGAGGTACTCCCTGCGCCGCGAGAGGCTCATGCGGAGGAGGAGGGCGGCGTAGGGGGCGAGCAGGAAGCCGACGAGCGCGGCGGCGGCGACGAGCGCGCCCCCCTTGCGCGAGCGCCCGCCGTAGACGAGCGCGCGGAAGCCGAGGTCTGCGACGAGCGCGATGACTCCGGCGAAGATGACCGCCATCGTCATGAGGTACGTGTCCCGCTGCCGGATGTGCGCCACCTCGTGCGCGATGACCGCCTCGAGCTCCCGCTTCGGCATCGTCTCCAGCAGGCCGGTCGTGACGCCGACGTAGCTCCGCTCCGGTCGGAGCCCTGCGGCGAACGCGTTCGGCGCTGGATCGTCGACGATGCGGATCTCGGGTGTGGCCGGGAGCCCGGCGGCGATGGAGACGTTCTCGACGAGGCGTCGCAGGGGGCGGATCGAGGCCGCATCGACCTCGCGCGCGCCGGTCACCCGGGCCACCATCGTCCGGGAACGGAGGATCGCGACGATCGCGTACCCGAGCGCGACCGCGAGCGCGACGACTCCGACCGAGACGTCGAGGATCGCGCCGACGAGCCCGGCGAGGAGGAGGAGGAGCGCGATGAAGCCGACGACGAGGATCGCGCTCCGGAGCCGGTTGGCCCGGATCTGCTCCTGGAGCGTCACGGAGCGGAGCCGGCGAAGGCGACCTGCGGGACGTCGGCGTCGCCTTCCGCCGAGAAGAACTCGCGAGCTCGGAAGCCGAGCGCGCGGGCGACGAGCACCCAGGGCAGGCTCTGGATCTGCGTGTTGTAGCGCATGACCGTCGTGTTGTAGTAGCGCCGCGCTGCCGCGATCTTGTCCTCCGTGTCTGTGAGGTCGTCCTGGAGGCGGAGGAAGTTCTCCGAGGCCTTGAGCTCGGGGTACGCCTCGGCGACGGCGAGCAACCGCCCGAGCGCTGCGTTGAGCTCGTCGTTTGCGGCCGCAGCCCCTCCGGGCGAGGAGGCCTCGCCGAGCGCCGCGCGCGCCCTCGTCACCTCGTCGAACACGGCCCGCTCGTGCGCGGCGTAGCCGCGTACCGCCTCGACGAGGTTCGGGATGAGATCGGCTCGCCTGCGGAGCTGGACGTCGATGTTCGCCCACCCCGTGTCGACCTCGTTGCGGAGCCGGACGAGGCGGTTGTAGCCGAGAACGGCGAGCACGACGAGCGCGACGACGACGGCGATGACAGTCCAGCCCCACCACGGCATGCCGGGAACCTACTCGACGCGGAGGCAGGCGGAGAGGGCAGCGCGCGCGTCCTCGAGGATGGGCTCCCCGTGGGAGACGAGGATCCGCTCCACAGGCAGCGCGGCGAGCGGGCGGAGCGTCCGGGCGGTGTGGGCGGGCGTCGTGCCGGCGGGCAGCCAGTTCGCGGGGCACAGGCGGACGCCTCCTCCCTCCGCGCCGAGGAGCACGTCGCCGGGCACGAGGGTCCGGTGCGCGGGGATCCAGAAGACGACCTCAGTCGCTTTCCCGCTCGGGATGGGCTCGATCCCCCCTGGGAGCCGCTCGCCGGGCCGGAAGGCGTCGGTCACTACCCCGGCTCGATGAGCGATCGCTCGCCTCCCGCGCGAAGGAGCCCATACGCGCGCCCCGTAGCGCTCCACCATCGCCGCCGCATCCCGTGTATGCGAGAAGACGGTGACGAGGACGTGGACGGCACCACCCATGCGCCCGACGTCGCGGTCGAGCGCGCGCCAGAAGCGATCCTCCTCGTCGTGGGGCACGAGCGGATCGATGAGCACGATCCCGTCCTGCGTCTCGCAGTAGACGCACCCGACCTCGTCCTTCCACTCCGGATGGAGGGCAGTCCACCGCCAGAGACCGGGCGCGACCGACGTCACCTCCATCGGTCGCCAGCCTAGCTCTGGGCCGCCTCTGACCCGCAGCTTCGTGCGGCTACGCCGCGAGCGGCGGCGAGGGCGTCGTGGGGCGCTCGTCCTCGACGCGCAGGGGGACGCGCTCGATCTCCCCGCGAACGATCCGCCAGGCGGCGAGCTCGTCCGTGCGCACGGTGTAGATGAGGTAGGGCCGCCCCTCCCAGAGGCCGATGCTCTCGACGTCCGTGCGGGAGGGGCGGGGCGGGGAGGAGAGGTGGGAGTGGAAGACCGCGAGCTCGTAGCCCTCGTCCTCGAGGAACCACGTCTCCGGCTCGACCTCAAGCTCGAAGCGGTAGGGCGAGGCGGCCGCGTTCCGCCCAGGGACGTAGCGCTGGGCGACACCTCCCTCGAGCACGAGCAGCCCGCACGCCTCGTTCGGGGCCTCGGCGCGCGCGTGCTCGACGAGGTCGCGCCAGACCTCGGCCGGGACTACCACCACACCGACCGCCGCATCTCCGCGTCGACGTCCGTCCCCTCCCAGAACCGAGCGGAGAGGTACTTCCACCCGCCATCGGCGAGGACGCAGACGACGACGCCTTCGTCCAGCTCCTCCGCGAGCCGGAGCGCGGCGTGGACGACCGCGCCCGAGGAGACGCCGGCGAAGATCCCCTCCCGCTCGAGGAGGAGTCGCAGCCCGCGGACGGCCTCCTCGTTCGAGACGAGGAGCTTGCGGTCGAGCTTCGAGACGTCGAGGACGGGAGGGATGTAGCCCTCCTCGAGCGAGCGGAGCCCCATCACGTCGTCGCCAGGAAGTGGCTCCGCGGCCGCGACGACGACGTCGGGGAACGACTCGCGGAGCCGCTCGCCAGCGCCCATGAGCGTCCCGCCCGTTCCGAGCCCAGCGACGAACACGTCCACGCGGTCGAGCGCCTCCGCGATCTCCGCGCCCGTTCCCTCGTAGTGGGCCCGAGGGTTCGCTGCGTTCCCGTACTGGAACGGCATGTAGTACGACGGGTCGCGCTCCGCGAGCTCGAGGGCGACCCGGACCGCGCCGTTCGACCCCTCCTCGGCCGGGGACTCGACGATCTCCGCGCCGTAGAGGCGAAGGAGCCGACGTCGCTCCTCGGTCACGCTCGCCGGGAGGACGCACGTGAGGGAGTAGCCACGCAGACGCGCGATCGCCGCGAGCGCGATCCCCGTGTTGCCGCTCGTCGGCTCGAGGAGGCGCCTCCCGGGGGCGAGCTCGCCTGCTGCCTCCGCGGCCTCGATCATCGCCTTCGCCACCCGATCCTTGACCGACCCGGTGGGGTTCTGTCCCTCGAGCTTCGCGAGGATGCGGACCGATGGGCTCGGCGCGATCCGCCGCAGCTCGACGAGCGGCGTGGAGCCGACGAGGTCGAGGATTGAAGAGGCGATCGTCCGTGCGGCGACCGGCTCAGCGCTCATCGGACCCTCCCGCCATCGCCGGCAGGAGGATCACGGGCTTGCCGTCGATGCGCGTGTCCAAGCCGTCGAGCGTGCGGATGTCCTCCCCCCCGACGTAGACGTTGACGAACGGGCCGAGCTCCCCGTCCCGGAAGAGGTGCGGGCCGAGCGCTGGGTAGCGGGAGACGAGATCCTCGAGCACCTCGGCCACCGTGGTGTGGCGGTAGGGGCGCCGGCCGGCCAGC
>JAVQXS010000146.1:0-4806 GCA_033578065.1 Thermoleophilia bacterium | reverse complement strand
GACACGCTCGTGCGCGCGACCGCCGCGACGATGGACGAGCGGGTCGTCCTCCTCGTCGTCGGCGAAGGGCCTGAGCGGAAGCGCCTGGAGGCGCTCGCTCGCGCAGAGGGCGCACGGCTCGTCCTGCCGGGCGCGCGGCCGTGGGAGGAGATGGTCGAGAGCTACGTGGCTGCCGACGTCTTCGCGCTCCTCTCGGAGCGGGAGCCGTGGGGGGTCGTCGTCAACGAGGCGGCGGCCTGCGCGCTGCCCCTCGTGCTCTCGGAGCGCGTCGGAGCGGCGGCCGACCTCCTCCGCGACGGCGAGAACGGGTTCCTCGTTCGGGCCGGGGATGTCGAGGGAGCTGCGGCCGCCCTCCGTCGGCTCGCGGCCGACCCCACGCTGCGGCGACGTCAGGGGGAGCGTTCGCGGGCGATCGTCGCGGGGTGGGGCTACGGGCCGAGCGTCGAGGGCTTCCTCGCGGCGGTGCGAGGCGCGGTTGCCGACGTCGCTCGGCGCTAGCCTTCACCGGTGGCGAGAAACGGCGACCGACCCCGGATCCTCGTCCTCAACCAGTACTACTGGCCGGGCGTGGAGGCGACCGCGCACCTCCTGACCGAGCTCTGCGAGGCGCTCGCTCGCGACTACGAGGTCGAGGTGGTGACGGGCGTCCTCCACGGCCACGAGGACGAGCCGCGCGCGCTCGAGCGGAACGGCGTCCGCATCACGCGCGTCTCCTCGACCTCGTACGACCGCTCGGCACTCGGCCGACGCGCGGCGAACTACTTCTCCTACCTCGGATCCGCGCTCGCGTACGCGCTCCGGAGGCCCGCTCCCGACCTCATCCTCTGCATGACCGATCCCCCGATCGTGGGCGACCTCGGCGTCGCCGTCGGACGCCGGTTCCGCGCGCCGGTGGTCGTCGTGAGCCAGGACGTCTTCCCCGAGATCGCGACCGAGCTCGAGCGCCTCCGGAACCCGCTCGTCGTCGGCGTCCTCGGAAGCCTCGTCGGCGCGTACCTGCGCCGGGCGGACCGCATCGTCGCGATCGGCGAGACGATGCGGGCGCGCCTCGAGGCGAAGGGGGCGCCTCCCGAGCGGCTTCGGGTGATCCCGAACTGGGTGGACACGCGCGAGATCACCCCGCAGCCTCGGGACAACTCGTGGGCGCGCTCGCACGGCCTCGACTCGGACTTCGTCGTCATGCACTCGGGCAACGTCGGACACGCCCAAGATCTCGACAGCCTCGTGCGCGCCGCCACCTTCCTCCGCGACCGTGACGACCTCCGCATCGTCATCGTCGGCTTCGGTGCCCGCCACGCGGAGATGGTCGCGCTTGCGCGTCGGCTCGAGGTCGAGGACACCGTGTGCTTCCTCCCCTACCAGGAGCGAGCGCGCCTATCGCTCTCGCTCGCGAGCGCGGACGTGCACGTCGTCGGGCTCGCGAAGGGCCTCGCCGGCTACGTCGTCCCGAGCCGCCTGTACGGGATCCTCGCTGCCGGACGACCGGTGATCGCCGCCGCCGAGGACGAGAGCGAGACGGCGCGCCTCGTCCGCGAGGTCGGCTGCGGCGTCGTCGTCGAGCCCGGCCGACCCGAGCTCCTCGCGCGGACGATCCGGGCCGCAGCCGACGGGACGCTCGACCTCGCTGCGATGGGAGCGCGCGGCCGCGCCTGGGTCGAGCGGGAGGCGGATCGGGAGGTGGCCATGGAGCGGTACCGCCGGCTCGTGCGGGAGCTCCTCGTCACCGGAGGGTCGCGGTGAGCGAGGCTCCGCCCCGCTCGGCGCTCCTCCCTGACGAGGAGACGGAGGAGGGGGCGTCCCGTCGCGCCGACGCGCCCGCCGCCGAGCTGCGGCTTCCGCGCTCGCTCGTGCTCGCGGCCGCCGTGAGCTGGCGGCTCCTCGTCGTCGGCGCGGCCGTGTACCTGACGGTGACAGTCCTCGCGCGCATCCAGGTCATCGTCGTCCCCGCGGCCGTCGCGCTCCTCCTCGCGTGCGCGCTCTGGCCTGCCGTCCGCTGGCTGCGCGCGCGCGGCGCGCGGCCGCTCGTCGCAGCGGCTGCGACCCTGCTCGGCCTGCTCGGCCTGCTCGCGCTCGTTCTCGCTCTCCTCGCCCCGCGCGCCGCGGAGGAGATCAGCAAGCTCGACGTCAACGTCTTCGAGGGCCTCAACGTCGTCAAGGGCTGGCTTACCGAGGGGCCCCTCTACCTCTCGGAGCGCCGCGTGGATGCGTTCTTCGGCGAGCTCGAGACGCAGCTCCGAGCGGCGAGCGGCGCGATCGCGAGCGGCGCGCTCGGAGGCGCGATGCTCGCGCTCGAGATCGTCGTCGGGATCCTCCTCGCGCTCGTCCTCCTCTTCTTCTTCCTCAAGGACGGCGACCGGATGTGGCTGTGGGTGCGCGGGCTCCTGCCCGCGGAGCGGCAGGCGCGTTGGCACGCGACCGCGATCGAGGTTCGCGACGTGCTCGCGTCGTTCATTCGGGGGACGACGGTCATCGCCTTCGTGGACGCGGTCGGCATCGGGATCGGCCTCTACCTCCTCGGGATCCCGCTCGTGCTCCCGCTCGCTGTCCTCACCTTCGTCGGCGGGTTCGTCCCCATCGTCGGCGCGACGGTCGCAGGCTTCGTCGCGACGATGGTCGCGCTCGTGAGCGGCGGCCTCCTGAAGGCGCTCGCCGTGCTCGGGGTCGTCATCGCGGTGCAGCAGCTCGAGAGCCACTTCCTCCAGCCGGTCGTCGTCGGCCGCTCCGTCCGCCTCCATCCGGCGGCCGTCCTCCTCGCCGTCGGCGCTGGAGGGGTCCTGTACGGGGTTGCCGGAGCCCTCCTCGCCGTTCCCCTCACCGCCGCGCTCTCCGTCGTCCTCGGGCGTCACCGGGCGCGGCCCGAGGTCGAGGTCGTCCTCGCAGGCCGCGAGTCGGGGCGCTGAGGCCCGCGGGGACGTCCCTACAATCGCCCCGGTGGTGGCGAGAGCCGTGTTCTGGGGCGCGCTCGGCGCCCTCGTGTGGACCCACGCCGGGTACCCGGCGCTCATGGCCGCGCTCGCGCGGCTCCGCCCGCGTCCCGTCGCGAAGGGCGACGTGACTCCGTCGGTGGCCGTCGTCGTCTCCGCCCACGACGAGGAGGACGTCATCGCTCGCCGGCTCGAGAACCTCCTCGAGCTCGACTACCCGCCCGACCTGCTCGAGATCGTCGTCGCCTCGGACGGCTCGACCGATCGCACGGACGCGATCGTGGAGGCGCTCGCGCGCGGGGAGCCCCGAGTCCGGCTGCTCCGCTGCCCGCGCGAAGGGAAGGTGGCGGCGCAGCACCGTGCCGTCCGTGCGACACGAAGCGACGTCCTCGCGTTCACGGACGCGAACACCCTCTGGCGCCCGGACGCGCTGAGGATGCTCGTCCGCAACCTCGCCGATCCCGAGGTCGGCTACGTCTGTGGCCGGCTCGCGCTCGAGAGCCCGGAGGGCGGAAACGCGGAGGGGCTCTACTGGCGGTACGAGGTCTGGGTTCGCGAGCAGGAGTCGCGCACGAGCTCGATCACCGCGGGGAACGGAGCGATCTACGCGGTGCCCCGGCATGCCTACGTCGAGGACGACCCGCGCTTCGGGCACGACTTCGGCTTCCCCTACCTCATGGAGCAGCGGGGCCTGCGTGCCGTCTACGAGCCCGAGGCCGTCGCCATCGAGCGGGCGGCAGCGGAGACGGAGGACGAGTACGGCCGCAAGGTGCGGACGATCGCGCGCGTGTGGGGGCACATCCTCTCCGGGCGAGCGCTCCGTCGGGTGCGGCCGCTGTACGCGCTCCAGCTCCTCTCCCACCGCATCCTCCGCTACGCGAGCGGGCTCCTCCACGTCGCGCTCCTCCTCTCGAGCGCCGCGCTCGTCGCTCGCGGGGCTGTCTACCGGCTCGCGCTCGTCCTCCAGCTCGGAGCGCTCGCGCTCGCAGGCGCTGGACGGGCGCGCCTGCCGATCCCGGGAGCGCGGCTCGCCTGGTACTACCTCGCGGTGACGGCCGCGACCGTCGCGGGTCTCCTCCGCTACCTGCGCTCGGGGACGCCGCAGACGTGGGAGAAGGCGAGGGGGACGCGGTGAACCGGCTGGCCGATGTCCTCATCGCAGGCACCGGGCTCGCGCTCGCGAGCCCGGTGCTCGGGCTCGCCGCGCTCGCGATCAAGCTCGAGGACGGGGGGCCGATCCTCTACCGGCAGACCCGCGTGGGCAAGGATGGTCGGGACTTCGAGCTCCTGAAGCTCCGGACGATGGTCGTCGGGGCCGAGCGGCTCGGGTCGGGGTACGCGGTGAATGCAGGCGATCCCCGAATCACCCGCGTCGGGCGCGTCCTCCGCCGCACGTCCATCGACGAGCTCCCCCAGCTCTGGAACGTCCTCCGCGGGGACATGAGCGTCATCGGGCCGAGGCCGACGTTGCGCTACCAGGTCGAGCAGTACGACGCGCGGCAGCGGCGCCGGCTCGAGGTGAAGCCTGGACTCACCGGCTGGGCGCAGGTGAACGGTCGGGCGGCGCTGCCGTGGACGGAGCGGATCGAGCTCGACATCTGGTACGTCGAGCACCGCTCGCCGCTCGTCGATCTCAAGATCCTCCTCCGAACGCCGCTCGCGCTCTTCCGAGGCACGTACAAGGGGGCGACGGGAGGCTGGCGGAGCGCGCCACCCGACGCTCGTTAGCGGATGCCCTTCGCCTCGAGCAGCGAGCGGTAGAGGCGGTCGACGTCGCGCACGAGCCGCTCGACGGAGTAGCGGGCGAGCACGCGCCCGCGCGCAGCGGCACCGAGGCGGCGACGGAGCGGGGAATCGTGGGCGAGCATGGCAAGCCGGTCCG
>JAVQXS010000145.1:0-4885 GCA_033578065.1 Thermoleophilia bacterium | reverse complement strand
CACCGAGACGAGGCAGCGCGCGCCGACGATGTCCTCGACGAGGCCCGGCTCCCGCGGCATGCCCTCGAAGTACGGCGGGCGACGCACGTACGTCGAGCGCTCGTCCCAGGCGAAGAGGTCCCCCTCGGGAACGGGCAGCGAGCGCCATGCCTCGTCGCCGACGAAGACGTCTGCGTACGTCTCGCGGAACATCCGCTCTCCGATCGCCCCTGCGATGACCTCCTGCACCTCGGCCGCCGACGGCCAGATGTCGGCGAGGTACACGGGCTCCCCGTCGGAGCCGACGCCGAGCGGCTCGCTCGTGAGATCGAGGTCCATGCGACCGGCGATCGCGTAGGCGACGACGAGCGGAGGCGAGGCGAGGTAGTTCGCCTTCACCTCCGGATGGATGCGCGCCTCGAAGTTCCGGTTTCCGGAGAGCACCGCGCAGACGACGAGGTCGCCCTCGGAGATCGCGCGCGAGATCTCGGCCGGAAGCGGACCCGAGTTCCCGATGCACGTCGTGCACCCGTAGCCGACCGTGTGGAAGCCGAGCGCCTCGAGGTACGGCGTCAGGCCCGCCTCGTCGTAGTAGCGCGTGACGACCTTCGAGCCGGGAGCGAGGCTCGTCTTCACCCACGGCTTGCGCGCGAGGCCGCGCTCGACCGCCTTCTTCGCGAGCAGCCCGGCCCCGACCATGACCGCGGGGTTCGAGGTGTTCGTGCAGGAGGTGATGGCAGCGATGACGACCGCGCCGTGCCGGAGATCGAAGGACTCGCCGTCGAGCTCGCAGGGGACGCCAGCGGGCTCGTCGACGAGGACGATTGGGACGCGGGCCTCACCCTCGGGCTCCCGCGCCCCGGGCTCGACGATCGTCGGCGGGTCGCTCGCTGGGAACGTCTCCGCGACCGCCTCGTCGACCGCGTTCCCGTACTCGACCCCGAAGCTCGGAAGCGCCTCGAGGAACGCCGCCTTCGCCCGAGAGAGCGGCACCCGATCCTGCGGCCGGCGCGGACCGGCGAGGGAGGGCTCGACCGTCGAGAGGTCGAGCTCGATGACCTGGGAGTACGTCGGCGGCTCGTCAGGCTCATGCCAGAGGCCGTTCTCCTTGCAGTACGCCTCGACGAGGGCGATCTGCTCCTCCGAACGCCCCGTGAGCCGGAGGTAGCGGAGCGTCTCCTCGTCGACCGGGAAGAAGCCGCACGTCGCGCCGTACTCGGGCGACATGTTCCCGATCGTGGCGCGATCGGCGAGCGGCAGCGTCGCGACGCCATGGCCGAAGTACTCGACGAACTTCCCGACCACCCCCGTCCGGCGGAGGATCTCCGTCACCGTGAGCACGAGGTCGGTCGCGGTCGCCCCCTCGGGGAGGGCGCCGACGAGCCGGAAGCCGACGACCTGGGGAACGAGCATCGAGATCGGCTCGCCGAGCATCGCCGCCTCGGCCTCGATGCCGCCCACACCCCAGCCGAGGACGCCGAGGCCGTTCACCATCGTCGTGTGCGAGTCGGTGCCGACGAGCGTGTCCGGGAAGGCAACGCCGTCGCGCTCCTCGACGACGCGGGCGAGGAGCTCGAGGTTCACCTGGTGGCAGATGCCGGTGCTCGGCGGGACGACCTTGAAGTTCGCGAACGCCTGCTGGCCCCAGCGCAGGAACGCGTACCGCTCGCGGTTGCGCTCGAGCTCGAGCTCCGCGTTCCGCCGGATCGCCAGCCGTGTCGCGAACTCGTCCACCTGCACCGAGTGGTCGATGACGAGCTCGGCCGGCAGGAGGGGGTTGATCCGGCCTGGGTCGCCGCCGAGCGCTCGCATCGCGTCCCGCATCGCCGCGAGATCGACGATCGCCGGCACGCCGGTGAAGTCCTGGAGGAGGACGCGGCCGGGGGTGAAGGAGATCTCCTGCGACGGCTCCGCGGTCGCGACCCACCCGGCGACGGCCTCGACGTCGCGCGCCGTCACCGTCGCGCCGTCCTCGTGCCGGAGGACGTTCTCGAGCAGGATGCGCAGCGTGTACGGGAGCCGGAAGACGTCGTACCGCGACTGGAGGGCGTCGAGGCGGAAGAGCTCGAGCGCCCGATCGCCGACGACGAGCTGCGCCCGAGCGCCGAACGAGTCGGGGTGGGCAGGCATCGACCCCGATTCAACCACGTCCCTCCCGCCGAGGCGCCGGAGGGCGCGCTCGGTGAGCGTCGGTGCGCCGGGGCTGAAGTGGCGAGCGACCGCAGCGGCGTACGGCCGACCGACGCGCCGTGCGTAGGCCCCGAAGCCCTCGTCGCGGAGGGGGCGGAGATCCTCGGAGTACGGCTCGAGGAGGTGCTGCCGACCGACCTTGCGAGCGGCGTTGAAGAAGGCGAGCCCAACCCCTGCCGAGACCTCGAGGAGCGACCGGCCCTCGCGCTCGGACGCCGCCCGGAGCGCGTCGTAGACCGCAGCCAGCTCGGACGGCGCCGGGAGCCCCTGCGCGTCCTCGCGGAGGTCGGCGAGCGAGCGCCGAAGCGCCTCGAGCTCGAGCGGCGGGATGTCGATGAGGCGTGCCGTCGTCCCGCTCGCGCCCTCGAGCGCGCCGAGGAGATCGTCCACCGAGTCGAGCTCGAGATCGGGCGCGAGCACCCCCGCCCCCTTCAGCTCTGCGACGAGGACGTCGAGGTACCTCCGCGTCCCCCGCGTCACGTCCGCGGTCGCCGCGAGGAGCCAGAGGGGCGAGAACCCGAACGCGAGGACGGAGCCGAGCTCGACGACGTTCCCCGCCGCCTTGCGGGCAGCAAGCCGTCGCGGGTCGGGCTCGTGCTCGGCTGCGCGCGCCTCGGCGGGTCGCTCGACGCCACCGACGAGCTCGACCGTGATCCGGAGGAGGTTCCTCGCAGTCGCCTCGTACAGGCGTGACCGGCGGACGAGCCGAGGCAGGACGAGCTCGGCGGTCTCGTGCGCGGCGCCGCCCCCGAGCGCGGCGAGCGCGCGGACGGCGCGCTCAGGGAGGGAGACGAGGTAACGGAGCGACCGGAGCGTCCGCCCGCCGCGCCCACCGACGAGCGGCGCTCCGTCCGCTCGCTGAGCCGACGGGGAGAGGCGCATCCGGATCGAGGGTAGCGCGCTAGCATCGGCGACATGGATGTCGCAGCCGTTCGAGCCCTCCTCGAGGACGCGTTCCCGGATGCGGTAGAGGTCACGGTCGAGGACCGCACCGGCGGAGGTGACCACTTCCAGGTGACGGTCGTGAGCCCTGCCTTCGACGGCCTCCCGCTCATCGACCAGCACCGGCGGGTGAACGAGGCTCTCGCGGGACCGCTCGCGGACGGGTCGATCCACGAGCTTCGCATCCGGACGAGGGGGGTCGCATGAAGAGCCTCGCCGAGCAGATCGCCGACGTCATCGCCTCCGAGCCCGTGGCCGTCTTCATGAAGGGGACCCCGCAGCACGTCATGTGCGGGAACTCCCTCCGCGCCCTCCAGGCGCTCCACGCTGCCGGCGCGCCGATCACCGCCGTGGACGTCCTCCCCGACCCCCGCATCCGCCAGGAGCTCTCCGCGCTCTCGGGCTGGCCGACAATTCCCCAGATCTTCATCAGAGGCGAGCTCATCGGCGGCGCCGACATCACCGAGGAGCTCCACGCCTCAGGCGAGCTCGAGCGCAAGCTCGACGAGGCGCTCGGCCCGAACCGCGAGCGGACGATCAAGGTCGTCGAGCTCGAGCTCGCGTAGGGCTCCGCGCGACCCGCCGGGCCGCGCGCGGCTCACCGGGGGGCTCTGCGCTCGTCCGCTCGCTCGCCGAGCGTCGCGATGAGCGCCTCCGCGACGACCTTGAGCGGCCGCCCGGAGATCTGGCTTGCCTTGCGCAGCCGCGCGAACGCCTCCTGCTCGCTCAGGCCCTCGCGCTCCATGAGGATCCCCTTCGCCCGCTCGATCGCCTTCCTCGCGGCGAGCGCCTCGGCGAGCGAGTCCGCCTCCTGGCGCAGCGCCACGAGCTCCTCGTGCCGCGCCTTCGCGGTGGCGATCGCGGGGAGGAGATCGGACTCGCGAAACGGCTTCACGAGGTAGCCGAAGACCCCAGCCTCGACCGCCCGCGCGACGAGGTCGCGCTCGTCGTAGGCCGTGACCATGACGATCGGAATCGGTCGCTCGTCGAGGATGCGCCGAGCCGCCTCGATCCCATCGAGTCTCGGCATCTTCACGTCGAGGAGCGCGACGTCTGGCTTCGTCGCACGGGCGAGCTCGACCGCCTCCTCGCCGTCGCGGGCCTCCGCGCAGACCTCGAAGCCCGCTGCCTCGAGCAACCCTCGTAGGTCGAGCCGGATGAGCGTCTCGTCCTCGGCGACGAGAACCCGGGTCACGCGGGAAACACCACCTCGGCCCGGAGCCCGGGGCCGTCGCGGAGCGCGAGCTCGCCGCGCAGCTCGTCCCGCACGAGCGCGCGGACGATCGAGAGCCCCGTCCCCTCGGGCCGACCGTCGATGCCAGGCCCGTCGTCGGCGATGGCGAGGCACACCTCTCCTCCCTCACGGCCGGCGAGCTCGATCGTCACCCGCTCCCCCCCGTGCTCGAGCGCGTTCTGGAGGAGCTCGGTGAAGACGAGGGCGAGCGCCGTCGCCCGCTGACCTGCGAGCGAGACGGAGGTGAGACGCGCCTCCACGACCTTCCCGGAGCCGAGACCTTGGACGATCATCGCCCGCAGGCGCTCGATGAGCTCTCCAAGGTCGACGTCGTCCTCGCGGTGCTCGGTGAGGACCTCGTGGACGGCAGCGATGGCGAGGATGCGGTTGACGGAGTCCTGGAGGGCCCTCCGGGGATCGACGTGCTCCGAGCGCGCCTGGAGGCGGAGGAGCGACGCCACCGCCTGGAGGTTGTTCTTCACCCGGTGGTGGATCTCCTGAGCGAGGACGCCGCGCATGACCGCGCGCCCGTGCTCGAGG
>JAVQXS010000144.1:0-4894 GCA_033578065.1 Thermoleophilia bacterium | reverse complement strand
CCGCGAGCCCCCTCCGTTTCGAGCACAATGGCGTCTCCGGAGGGGTGCCGGAGCGCAGATGGCGCGGGGGAACCCATGGTTCCCCCGCGAGCCCCCTCCGTTTCGAGCACAATGGCGTCTCCGGAGGGGTGCCGGAGCGGTCGAACGGGGCGGTCTCGAAAACCGTTAGGCGCGCAAGCGCCTCGAGGGTTCAAATCCCTCCCCCTCCGCTCCCCTGGCAGCGCGGGCACCAGTACGCCGTGCGATTCGCCTCGCCGAGCCCGCGCGAGACGATGGCCGTCCCGCAGCGAGGGCAGGGCCGGCCGGCGCGCCGGTGCGCGGCCCGTGGTGGACGCGGCCCGTCGATCGCGGTGCGCATCGCCTCCTTGGCCCAGACGAGGACACGCCCGAGTTCCTCGTCTCCGAGATCCTCGAGGGCGGCCCACGGCGAGACGCGCTCCCGCCAGAGCGACTCGGCGGCCCACATGTTCCCGATCCCGGCGACGACACCCTGGTCGAGGAGCGCCTCGCCGACGAGCCGCCGCGGATCCTCCCGCCGAAGCCGCCGCACGACGTCGTCGACCGCCGTCTCCTCGGAAAGGAGGTCGGGCCCGAGCCGCGCGAGCGGAGACGTGTCGAGCGCGAGGATGGGCCCATTCCACTGCGTCGCCTGCCATTCGCCCCCACGGAGCCAGAGCCATGGCAGCCCTAGAACGGGGGCATCGCGCGGCGTCACCCTCCAGCGACCCCGCATCCGCAGGTGGCTTCGGAGGACGACGCCCCCCTCGAAGCGCAGGAGGAGGTGCTTTCCGACCGCCCGCACCGACTCGAGCACGCGTCCGTCGACGGCGGCAGCGGCGCCCGTCGCGAGCCCGCGAGGGTGCGGGCTCGTCGCCTCGACCCGCTCGCCGACGAGCAGCTGGAGCCGGCGCGCGGAGCGATGGACGACATCGCCCTCGGGCACGGATCCACCCTACCTGGCGAGCGACAGCGCTCGACGGCTCCGGGCGCCGCTCGGAGGCGCCGGGGGTCGTCGCACGACCCCCGGCCTTCCACGGAGAGGGCGGGATTTGAACCCGCGACGCACCTTTCGGCACGTACGCGATTTCCAGTCGCGCTCCTTCGACCGCTCGGACACCTCTCCGGGCGGTGAGTAGGGTACTACCGAGCGGCGCTCCTTCCCGGCGACACGCTACTTCCCGGCGACACGCTACTTCCCGGCGACGGAGACGACGTACGCCGCGACGTCCTTGATCTGCTCCTCGCTGAGCGTGCCGGCGAACGCCGGCATCGCCCCCTTGCCGTTCGTCACCCGATCGACCGCGAGCTCGAGCGACGGCTTCGCCGCGTCGAGGTTCGGCCCGATGGAGCCGGTCGTGCCCGCGTCCGCCAGCGCGTGGCAGGAACCGCAGTTGGCGAGGAAGACCTCCTTCCCAGCGGCGACATCGCCGGCCGCCGTCTCCGTCGGCGTCCCGGGCGGGACGGGCTCGGTCGGAGCAGGCTCGGTCGGCGTCGTCTCCGTCGGGGCTGGCGGCGCCGCCTCCCCATGCTCCTCCGCCTCCCCGAGCTCGGCGAGCGCGAGCACCGCGCCCATCTGCGCGAGGAAGAGCGCGGCGCAGATGCCGATGAAGACGCCGAGACGGCCGCCCGGGAAGTCCGACCGGGAGCGCGGGATGACGAGGGCGACGACGAGCGCGAAGGCGACGAAGACGAGCGCGACCGTCGCGAGCGCGATCTCGTACCCGGTGAGCGCGAGCACGGCGCGGACGCTACCACGGTGCCCGGTGCCCGAACGCCGCTAGCGCTCGAGCGGCGCCATCGTCAACCCGTAGCCGGCGAGCTGCTCCCAGTAGAGCTCCGCCTGCTCACGGTGGCCCGACCAGACCACCGCCTGCCCGAGGTTGTGAATGCGGTTCGCGAGCGCGAGACCGCGCTCGTAGCTCACGCCCGGGAGGACGCTCGCGAGGGCGAACGCAACCCCCTGGAAGGTGTTGTGGTTGTCGTTCAGGACGATGACCTTCCACGGCGGCCCGAGGCCCTCGCCCGAGCCGCCGCGTGCCCGCTCCCGGGGCGGTACCTTCGTTTGGACGCTCACGGCGACGAAGGTAGCAAGCGCCTCGCTGCGGTACCCTTACGCGCCTGGGGCGCATAGCTCAGCGGGAGAGCGCTCGCTTCACACGCGAGAGGTCCCTGGTTCGATCCCAGGTGCGCCCACTGGGGTCAGGCTCGTGCGCCGACATCCGTAGCATCGCCGCGATCGGCACGGGGAGGGAGACGGCTCGACGCGGAGAAGGACCCGCATGCCGGGCCGGCTCGTGGCGTCCCTATCTCCTCCCCCTTGACTGGGGCGCGGATGGGTGGCCGGCCCGGTCCCCATCGGCGGCGTGTCCCCTGCTAGGCTCGACCTGCCCGGCCGCGCTAGGTGGGGAGGTAGCGGTTCCCTGAACCCGAAATCCGCTCCAGCGGGGCCGAACGCCGTCCGAGGGACGGCTCGTCGGGACCGGGTCTGCGCACGCGGCGTTGACAGATCGGGTCCCGCGCGCTGGGAGCGTCCGAACCGCGTCAGGTCCGGAAGGAAGCAGCGCTAAGGGCTCCCTCCCAGGTGCCGCGGCCCCGCCCGATCCGAGCAGGCGACGCAGGAGTCCGCCGGTGAGCCGATCTCGACGACGGAGCGCGCGGCCGGGCCTCGCGCTCCCCGCACGTCCTCAGCGGCGACGGCTCGGACCTGCGACCATCGCCAGCGAGATGCCGGACGAGCGGAGCACGCGAGGGAGGGCCTGGCCTTCGTCTCCTGGCAGGATCCGGCCGCTCGAGCGGTCGGACGTGCGGGCGCTCGCATCCGCGCTCGCCGACGGGTCGCCGCCTGCCGCTCTCATCGCCTTCCTCGAGCGCACGCTCCTCGACCAGCCGTGGGCAGACCCTGCCCTCCCTTCGCTCATCTACGAGGAGTCAGGCGAGATCCTCGGGACGATCGGCGCGAGCACCCGGCGCATGCGCTTCCTCGGCACGCCGGTGCGCGTCGTCGTCAGCGCGTACTTCTGGGCGCACCCCGAGGCGCGAGCGCGCGGTGTCGGCGCGCGTCTCCTCCGCGAGCTCCTCTCCGGACCCCAGGACGTGACCCTCACCGATGCAGCGACGCCAGAGGTGCGGAGGATGTGGGAGGCGCTCGGAGGCACCACCGTCCACCTCGGCTGCTTCTCGTACGTGCGCGTGCTCCGGCCAGCGCGGCTCGCCGCGGAGCGGCTCCTCCGGACGCAGGCCCCGAGGGTCGCTCGGCTCGCCGCCTCGGCCGTCGCCCCCCTGGACGCCCTCGCAAGCTATGTCCCTCGGCTCCGGCTCCGCGTCGAGCCGAGCGACGCGACGAGCGAGCCGCTGACGGCGGCAGCAGTCGTCGACCACCTGCCCTCGGTCGCGGCGTCGCTCTCCCTCGTCCCCGACTACGACGTCCCGTACCTCGAATGGCTCTTCGCCCAGCTCAGCGACATCGACCGCTCTCGGCTCCCCTGGCTCCAGGGGCGGGAGCTCGGAGGGCTGTGGGCGGAGGTCGTCACGCGGCGCGAGCGCGTGCTCGGCTGGTACGTCTGTCACCTCCGTCGCGGAGGGCCGTGTCGAGTCCTCCAGATCGCCGCGCCGCCGCGGCACATGACACGCGTCGTGCGGCACCTCTGCCTCCGGGCGTCGGAGCTCGGGGCGACCGCGGTGGTCGGCCGCCTCGAGCCGAGGATCCTGCAGGCGCTCGAGGAGGGGATCGGTCGCGTCCTCTACCGGGGGCGTGGACGGATGCTCGTCCACGCGAAGAACCCTGCCCTCGTGACCGCCATCCTCCGCGGAGACGCCTTGCTCACGAGCCTCGACGGCGAGTGGTGGGCGTCGTGAGGCAGCGCTTCGTGCGCTCGGCCGAGTGGGCCCGCTCGCTCGCCGAGGAGACGGTGCCGCTCATCCACGAGGCCGGCAACCCCTACTACGACTGGTTCTTCGGCGGGGCGGAGCAGGCGCGCGAGGCAGTCGAGGCGCTCTACGCCTCGCCCGCGTCGGAGGTCTCCGCGACACGGGTCACGCTCCTGCTAGAGGACGAGAGGCTGCGTGGACTGTACGTCGCGCTCCCCGGGGAGGAGCTTGCGGAATGCCGGCTCGCGGACACCCTCCTCCTCGTCGCCAGGGATTCCGGCGCGACGAGGGCCGAGCTCCGTCGGCGGATCGAGCTCGCTCGGGGGCTCTTCGCAGACGTCCTCCCGGCGGACTGCTACCTGAGCAAGATCGGCGTCGTGCGAGCCTCCCGTGGGCAAGGGCTCGGAGGGACGATCCTCGACCGGGTGATCGCAGAGGCGCGGGAGCGAGGGCACAGCCGCGTGCGCCTCGACGTCTCGGCAGGGAACGAGCGCGCGCTCGCGCTCTACGCCGCTCGAGGGTTCGCGATCGTCCGGGAGCGTCGGGTCGGGCCGCTCGTCTACCTCGAGCTCGTGCGCGACCTCGCTCAGCCCTGAGCCTCGCGCGCAGGCGCGCCCCAGTCCCGGTCGGAGGCTGCGGCGACGAGCTCCGCGATCGACCGCACCGAGCGGAAGCGCTCGACGTCGAGCTCCTCGAGCGGGAGCGAGACGCCGAACTCCCGCTCGAGCGCGAAGATGAGCTCCACGAGCGCGAGCGAGTCGATCCGCCCGGTCGCGAAGAGGTCCGTCCCCTCGGAGAGAGCTTCGAGGTCGGTGAGATCGACCACGATCTCGGTCACCCGAGAGACGATCGCCTCCGGCGCGCTCACCGCGTGGAGGCTGAGGAGGCACGGGCTCGCGCCGGCCCACGTCCGGGTAGGAGCCCGGGGGCATCATCGCCCCCTGCGAGGAACCACTCGCGAAGACGGGGGCGGTCGATCTTCCCGTTCGCGTTCCTCGGCAGAGCGGAGAGCCGACGCCAGCGCGTC
>JAVQXS010000143.1:0-4900 GCA_033578065.1 Thermoleophilia bacterium | reverse complement strand
GCCCGTGCCCACGGGGTACCTCTCCGTTCCACGCGCGATCGTGTTTCCGCCCGAGGGCGGGCTCACCGCGCACGCGCTCCACTACCGACCGCGGAACCCCGCGGTCGAGCCGCCGGAGGACGAGCGGCCGCCCCTCCTCGTCCTCTGTCACGGCGGGCCGACGGGGAGCGCGACCTCCCTCTTCAACCTCGAGACGCAGTTCTGGACGAGCCGCGGGTTCGCAGTCGTCGAGGTGAACTACGGCGGCTCGACGGGCTACGGTCGGGCGTACCGCGAGCGGCTGAACGGGAACTGGGGCGTCGTCGACCTCCAGGACTGCGTGAACGCTGCACGGTTCCTCGTCGCCGAGGGCGAGGCGGACCCCGAGCGGCTGCTCATCAGCGGAGGGAGCGCGGGCGGCTACACGACGATCTGCGCGCTCACGTTCACGGACGTGTTCGCCGCGGGGGCGTCTGCGTTCGGGATCGTCGACCTCGAGCAGCTCGCCGAAGGGAACACGCACAAGTTCGAGCTCTGCTACGAGCACACCCTCGTCGGCCCGTACCCGGAGGCGCGAGAGCGCTACCGGGAGCGCAGCCCGATCCACTTCCGAGATCGGATGCGGACCCCGCTCCTCGTCCTCCAGGGGGAAGAGGACGAGATCGTCCCGCCGTCGCAGGCGGAGCTCCTCGTCGCGGCGCTGCGCGCGCAGGGCATCCCGCACGCGTACCTCCTCTTCGAGGGGGAGGGGCACGGCTTCCGCAAGGCGGAGACGATCGTCCGCGCGCTCGAGGCGGAGCTCTCCTTCTACCTCCAGGTGCTCGGGATCGAGCACCCGCGCGACCTGCCGAGGCTCGAGATCGCCTACCTTCGGCGGTGATGCGTGCCCGCCGGGTGGCGCGACTACCATTGCCCGCGCCATGGAGTCCTTCGTGATCGAGGGGGGCCGGCCGCTCGCCGGAACGGTTCGGGCGGCGGGGAACAAGAACGGCGCTCTCCCCATCCTCGCGGCGTGCATCCTCGCGGAGGAGGAGGTCCGGCTCTCGAACGTCCCGCGCATCCGGGACGTCGAGACGATGGTGGAGCTCCTCGTCGACCTCGGGGCGGACGTCGAGTGGGTGGGCCCGAACGAGCTGAGGGTGGACACGGCGAGCGTGAGCAAGACGTCGCTCGACCCCGCGCTCGCGCGCGAGATCCGTGCCTCCTTCCTGCTCGCGGGGCCGCTCCTCGCCCGCTTCGGGCGTGTCACCGTCCCGCCGCCGGGCGGCGACGTCATCGGCCGACGCCGCCTCGACACGCACGTGCACGCGTTCGCCGCGCTCGGCGCGGAGTTCCGGAGCGACGGCGTCTTCGACCTCGCGGCCGACGAGCTCGTGGGCACGCGCGTGTACCTCGACGAGGCGTCCGTCATGGGGACGGAGAACGCGATCATGGCCGCCGTCCGCGCCCGCGGGGAGACCGTGCTCGGGCATGCGGCCTGCGAGCCGCACATCCAGGACCTCTGCCGCTTCCTCGTCTCCCTCGGGGCGGACATCCGGGGCATCGGATCGAACGTCCTCCACATCCGCGGCGTCGAGCGGCTCGGCGGGGGGGAGTACCGCATCGGCCCTGACCACATCGAGGTCGCGAGCTTCGTCGGGCTCGCCGCCGCGACGGGCGGCGAGGTGACGGTCGAGGACGTCGAGCCGGACGACCTCATCTCGATCGTCCCCGCCTTCCGGAAGCTCGGGATCGAGATGGAGATCGGGGAGCGGAGCGTGCGCGTCCCGGCGGGACAACGGCTCGTCATCGAGGACGACGTGGGGGGGCAGATCCCGAAGATCGAGAGCGGCGTGTGGCCTGCGTTCCCCGCTGATCTCACCTCGATCGCGGTCACCGTGGCGACGCAGGCGCAGGGGACGATCCTCATCTTCGAGAAGATGTTCGAGAGCCGCCTCTTCTTCGTGGACAAGCTCGTCTCCATGGGCGCGCGGATCATCCTCTGCGACCCCCATCGGGTCGTCGTGACCGGCCCAGCGACGCTCTACGGGGAGCGGCTCGAGAGCCCGGACATCCGCGCTGGGATGGCGATGGTGATCGCCGCGCTCTGCGCCCGCGGCACCTCGACGATCGGGAACATCCGGCAGATCGACCGCGGCTACGAGCGCATCGACGAGCGGCTGCGCGCGCTCGGGGCGGCAATC
The DNA here is from genome assembly GCA_033578065.1 of Thermoleophilia bacterium. GTDB lineage: Bacteria > Actinomycetota > Thermoleophilia > Gaiellales > Gaiellaceae > GMQP-bins7. Next base: position 2,738 of record JAVQXS010000143.1, on the reverse strand, counting down.
GACCGCGCGGAGCTGTGACGACGCCCCGCACGGCCCGGGTCGTCCTCGGACACCCCTCGGACGCGCTCCTCGCCACCGGCGTCCCCGTCCTCGATCACCTCCTGAGCGAGCTCGCGCGCGCGGGGGGGTTCGGTCTCTCGGTCGAGGTCGCTCCCGACGCGCCGGAGGCTGAGGTCGGAGCTGCTGGGGCTGCCCTCGGCGAGGCGCTCCGTCCGCTCCTTCGCGGAGCGGGGGCCTCGGGGAGGGGAGCCGCGATCGTCCCCGCCGAGGAGGCGCTCGCGCTCGTCGCGCTCGAGGTTTCCGAGCGCGCCCTCGTCGTCTCGAACGCGGATCTCACGGACTCGCGGGCCGGGGGGCTTCGGCACGACCTCGCCGCCTCCTTCCTCGAGGCGCTCGCGAGCGCTGCCGGACTCAACGTGCACGTCCGACTCCTCGAGGGAGAGAGCTCGGAGCACGTCCTGCTCGCGATCTTCAAGGCGCTCGGCGCCGCGCTCGCGGAGGCGATCGCGCCGCGCCCAGCCACGTGAAAGGAGAGGCAGATGGCTGAGAAGCACGTCGTCCGCACCGAGCGGGCGCCCGCGCCCTTCCAAGGGGCTCCCTACAACCAGGGCATTCGCGTCGGCGACCTCGTCTTCGTCGCCGGGCAGCTCGGCATCTCCCCGGACAGCGGGGAGCTCGTCGGCGCGGGGATCGCGGAGCAGACCGAGCAGGCGTTGCGCAACGTCGCGGCCATCCTCGAGGAGGCGGGAAGCGGGCTCGACAAGCTCGTGAAGACGACGGTCTTCCTCGTCCACCTCGCCGACTTCCCCGAGATGAACGAGGTGTACGCTCGCTTCGTCGGCGACCGCCCGCCGGCACGCTCGACGGTCGGGATCTCGCAGCTCCCGGCGGGCGCGCGGGTCGAGATCGAGGCGATCGCCCACCTCTAGCGCCGCTGCGAGGGCAGCCCACGTCCTCCCCCTGAGCGCCTCGCGGGGTTGGTGGCTGAGGAGGGGCGTGCGGCGTCGCGGAGCCGGAGGCCCGAGCGTCGCGAGCTGCGCAGCCAGACGCTCGTCGCCGAGCAGGACGGGAGGGTGGTCGGCTTCGGGGAACGTCGGGTCCGCGCGTGACCCGGACGCCGTCGAGGAGCGCGACGGCGAGCCCGCTGCCTCGACGTGGGCACGACGGAGGCGACGATCGTGGCGGTCACCGTCCCCGAGGTCCGGCAGCGCATCGCCCTCACGCCCGCGGCGTCGGGGCAGAATGGCCCCGATGCGGGCCGACGAGGTCATCGCGAGCCACGGGAACACCGACTTCGACGCGTTCGGGGCGATGCTGGCGGCGCGCCGCCTCTACCCGAGCGCGGTCGTCGCTGTCGGCGCGCTCAACCGGAACGTCCGGGACTTCTACCGCCTCCACGCCGAGGAGCTCGGACCGGTCGTGGAGGCTCGAGACCTCGATCTGGGCGCGATCCGGAAGCTCATCGTCGTCGAGGCGCGGAGCGCGTCTCGCCTCGGGGAGCTCGAGCCCGTCGCCCTCGACCCGACGGTCGAGAAGGTGCTCTTCGACCACCACGGCAGCGCCGACCTCCCCGAGTGGATCGCTCCCGACGCGGCCGTCCTCTCCGAGGACGGGGCGCTCACGACGACGCTCGTCGGCATCCTCGCCGAGCGGGAGATCGTCCCCACCCCGCTCGAGGCGACCGCCTTCGCGCTCGGCATCCACGAGGACACAGGCTCCCTCACGTACTCCTCGACGACCCAGCGCGACGTCGATGCGCTCTCGTGGTGCCTTCGCCACGGCGCCCGGCAGGAGCTCGTCGCGGAGTACCTCCACACGCCGCTCTCCGTCGCCGAGCGAGACCTCCTGCAGGCGCTCCTCGGCGCGCTCGAGGCGGTCGATGCCGCAGGAGACGAGGTGCTCATCGCCGCCGTCCGCTGGCCGACGTACGTCGAGGGGGTCTCGAACCTCGCGCACAAGGTCGTCGACCTCACCGACGCGCGGGCCCTCGTCGTGCTCGTGGAGATGGAAGGGCGCGTGTTCGCGGTCGCCCGGAGCCGGACGGAGCGGATCGACGCCTCGACGCTCGCCGCGGCGCTCGGCGGAGGCGGCCACGCCCACGCCGCCTCGGCCATCGCGCGGCTCTCGCTCGAGGAGGCGCGCTCCGTCGTTGGCGAGGCGCTCGGGCGGGCACAGCGCGAGACGCGGCGGGCGCGCGACGTCATGTCCACGCCTCCGCGGACCGTCCGCCCCGAGGACACGGTGGGGGCGGCGATGGCTCTCTGTCGCCGTCACAAGCAGAGCGGCGTCTTCGTCGCTGAGGATGGGAAGGTCCTCGGCGCGGTCCGACGCGAGGATCTCGACAAGGCGATCGCGCACGGGCTCGCCCACGCGCCTGTGCGCGGGATCATGAGCGGCCACGTCGTCTCCGCCGACGAGGATGCGACCCTCGGCGAGCTCCAGTCGCTCGTGACGCGGGCGGAAGACGGTCGCGTCGCGGTGCTCCGGGGAGACGAGCTCGTCGGCGTGGTCACGCGCGCCGACCTCCTCCGCGCGCTCGAGGGGACGGAGCCCGCGCGCGAGGAGCCGGCGGAGAGCCTCGCGGAGGAGATCTCACGCGTCCCGCGCCTTGCGTCCCTCATCGAGGCGGTGGCGACGCTGGGAGCGGAAGCGGAGGGCGTCTACCTCGTCGGCGGCACCGTTCGTGACATCCTCCTCGGCGAGGAGAGCTTCGACGTCGACGTCGCGGTCGAGGGCGA
>JAVQXS010000142.1:0-4900 GCA_033578065.1 Thermoleophilia bacterium | reverse complement strand
CGGCGGAGCTCGCGGCGCCGGAGCTCGGCAAGCGCGGCAAGGCGTTCGTCGCTGCTGCGAAGGAGCTCCAGGACATCCTCGGCGAGCACCAGGACGCCTCCGTTGCCGAGGAACGGATCCGGGCCTGGCGGGAGCGGAACCCGGGGGCCGCCAGCCGTGCGGCAGAGGTGCTCCTCGAGCGCGAGGAGGAGCGGCGCCGCCGCGCCCGCGAGGCGTGGCCGACGGCGTGGGCGGAGCTCGACCGGCGCGGACGGAAGGTGCGGTGGTGATCCGCGCCGCGGGGGGAGTCGTCGTGCGTGAGCGCGACGGGGTGACCGAGGTGCTCGTCATCCACCGGCCGCGCTACGGGGATTGGACGTTCCCGAAAGGCAAGGCGGAGCCGGGCGAGCCGGACGAGGCGTGCGCGCTGCGCGAGGTGGAGGAGGAGACGGGGCTGCGGTGCGAGCTCGGCGAGGAGCTGCCCGCGACCGAGTACGTCGACGGGCAGGGGCGAGAGAAGCGGGTCCGCTACTGGCGCATGCACCCGCTTGAGGATCGGATCGAGCTCCGGCACGAGGTGGACGACGCGCGATGGCTCGCGCTCCCAGACGCGCGGGAGCTCCTCACGTACGCGCGCGACGTCGCCCTCCTCGACGCTCTCGAGCACGGCTCTTGACTCGGCTCGCCCGAGGGCGGAGAATGCCGCGACGCTGGAGAGGACCGGTCGATGCTCCTTCTCAGACATGCGAGCGCCGGGGCGCGTCTTTCGTCCGCGAGCCTCGATCGCGCGCGTCGGCTCGACCGGCTGGGGAGAGCGGATGCTCGGCTCCTCCCGGAGGCGCTCGCGGGCTTCCCGCTCGAGCGGATCGTGTCGAGCCCGTACCCGCGCTGCGTCGAGACCGTCCGTGCGCTCGCTCTCGCGCGTGGCCTTCGCGTCGAGGAGGTCGAGGCGCTCGCGCCCGGCGCTCGGCGCGAGGACGTGCTCGCGCTTCTCGCCTCGCTTCCCGATGCGGCGCTCGCATGCACGCATCGCGAGGTGCTCGAGCTCCTGTTCGGCGACGAGGTGACCTGCGAGAAGGGTGGCGCCTGGATCGTCGAGCTCCGCGAGGGTGTCCCCATCCCGGTCGCCTACCTCCCGTCGCCCGCGAGCCGAGCGACGACGATGACCCTCGACGGCGTCGTCTGACAGCTCTCCGTCTGACGTGGAGCTCTACCTCGTCCGGCACGCGATCGCCGAGCCGCGCGGGGGAACGGACGACGCCCTCCGCGACCTCACGGAGGAGGGAAGCGCTCGTCTGCGGGCGGCAGCTGCGGGGCTCCAGCGGCTCGACGTCGAGGTCGAGGCCGTGCTGTCGAGCCCGTACCGGCGGGCGTGGCGAACGGCCACCATCCTGCGCGAGGAGATCGGCTGGCCTGCGCCCGAGCGGCTCGACGCACTCGCTGCGACTGCCTCGCCGGCGGACTGTCTCGAGGCGCTCGGTGCGAGGAGCGAGCGCTCGCTCGCGCTCGTCGGGCACGAGCCCCACCTCTCCGGGCTCGCGTCCTTGCTCCTCGCGGGAGACGAGCGATCCGTTCGCCTCGATCTCCGGAAGGCTGGCGTCCTCTGCCTCGACCTCGCGCGGCCGGATCCGGGGAGCGCGACCCTGCGCTGGCTAGCGACGCCGCGGATGCTGCGGCGGCTCGGCCGCTGAGCCCTAGGCCGCGAGCGCCTCGTCGCGGGCGAGCGCGAGGATCGCGCCCTCGCGCAGCCCGCGGGGGGAGACGCGGAGCGGCCGACCGAACCGGTCGGCGATCTCTGCGAGCACAAGGACGCCTCCGAGCAGGGTCTCGGCGCGCTCCCGAGTGATCGCCGTGCCGGCGATCGTCCTCTCCACGCCGTTGACGACGAGCCGCAGGACGAGGTCGTCGAGGTCGTCCGCGTCGAAGCGCTTGCCGAGCAGTCGACCGACCGCCCGCGCCGTGCCGCCGACGGCGAGCACGTACTCGGCGTGCGGGGGCTCGAGCGCGCCGAGCAGGCCGCGGATGCCGTCGCGCGCCGCCCACGCCTCCCCCACCGACGGCGCCGGGCCGAGGAAAGCGCGCGTGACGCGGAGCGATCCCGCGTCGCGCGAGACGATCCAGTCGACTCCCGAGCCCGGAGCTCCTACCGCGACCTCGCACGAGCCTCCCCCGAGGTCGACGACCGCGACCGGACCGGCTCCAGGGCTCCTGCCGGCGACCGCTCCCAGCCAGGCGAGCCGTCCCTCCTCCTCCGCGCTCAGGAGCTCGACGGGAGCCTCCGTCGCCGCGGCGAGCGTCGCGACGAGCTCGTCCCCGTTCTCCGCCTGCCGTCCGGGAGCGGTGACGATGACCGCGAGGCGCTCGGCTCCGTGCGAGCGCGCGAGACGGGAGAAGCGGCGTGCGACGGCCTCGACCTCGGCGAGCTTCGGGGCGCCGATCCGTCCGCAGCGGTACGCGTCGTCGCCGAGCCGGAGGTCCGCTCGCTCCCGGTAGACCCCCTCGACGCATCCTGCACCGGTCACCGAGGCGACGAGGAGGCGAACCGAGTTCGAGCCGACGTCGATGACGGCGCGCGTCACGGTTCCATTCTCCGTGCGCGGTCGGCCGGCGCCGCTCAGCCCCCTCGATGGGCTCGCGTCCTCCGCCGCGCCCGCGCCTGCGCGCGACGCATCAGCGCCTCGTGGTGGGAGTACGGCTTGTCGGGGTTCGCAGGCGACAGTCGCGACCAGGTGCCGTCGGGAGCGAGCAGCCAGGTGCTCGTCTCGTCGGCGAACGCGCTGTCGAGGATGAACTCGATCTCCTTCCGGAGGCGAGCGTTCTCGATCGGTGCCACGACCTCGATCCGATGGTCAAGGTTGCGCTTCAGGAGATCGGGGCTCCCGATGTACGTGCGCGTGCGCTCCCGGGCGCGGAACTCGAAGATGCGGCTGTGCTCGAGGAAGCGCCCGACGAGCGAGCGGACGCGAATGCGCTCGGAGAGCCCCTCGACGCCCGGTCGCAGCGAGCAGCTCGAGCGGGCGAGGATGTCGATCTCGGCTCCGGCCTGCGAGGCGGCGTAGAGCTCGGCCACGATCTTCTGATCGACGAGGTGGTTCACCTTCAGCCGGATCCGGGCCTCGTCGCCCGCGGCGGCGGCCTTCGCGACCGCGCGGATCTCGTCGACGAGCCCGCTGCGGAGCGTGAACGGCGCGACGAGGAGCTTCCGGAAGCGCTGGGGGCGTCCGAAGCCGGTGAGGAAGTTGAAGAGGTCGGCGACGTCGGCGGCGATCTCCTCGTCCGCCGTGAAGAGCCCAAGGTCCTCGTAGATCCTCGCGGTCGCGGCGTGGTAGTTGCCCGTGCCGATGTGGACGTAGCGCCGGAGCCCGTCGCCCTCACGTCGGACGACGAGCGTCATCTTCGCGTGCACCTTCATGTCCGGGTACCCGTAGACGACGTGGACGCCCGCCTGCTCGAGCGCGCGCGACCACTCGATGTTGCGGAGCTCGTCGAAGCGCGCCTTGAGCTCGACGAGGCAGACAGCCTGCTTGCCGTCCTCCGCGCACTGGATGAGGGAGCCGATGAGGTTCGAGTCGTCGCTCGTCCGGTAGACGGACGTCTTCATGGCGATGACATCAGGGTCGCGGACGGCCGCTTGGGCGAAGACCTCGAAGCTCCCTCGGAAGGACTGGTACGGCTGGTGGACGAGGAGGTCCTCGCTCCGAATCTCGTCGAAGATGCGCGTCGAGTCTCCCTGCGCCGTCTGGAGGCGCGGAGGGACGACCGGCACCCACGGCTCGAAGGAGAGGTCGGGGCGGTCGAGATCGGCGAGCTCGCGGAGGTCGGCGAGGTCGAGGAGGCCCTCGATCCGGTAGACCTGGCTCCCGTCGGCTCCGAGCCCCTTCGTCAGTCGCTCGACGAGCTCGGAGGAGGCAGAGGCGCTCACCTCAAGTCGGACGACGTCGCCGAAGCGGCGCTTCCGGAGCTGGCTCTCGACCGCCTCGAGGAGGTCGTCGGCATCGTCCGAGACCTCGAAGTCCGCGTCGCGTGTCACGCGGAAGACGGCGCGCTCGACGATCTCGACGCCGGGGAACAGTCGAGGGAGGAAGTGCGCGATGACCTGCTCGAGCGGGACGAAGAGCGAGCCACGCCCATCGATGTCGAGGAAGCGCCGGAGGCCCTCGGGGATCTTCACGCGCGCGAACCGCTGCTCGCCCGTGTCGGGGTGACGCACGAACATCCCGAGCGAGAGCGAGAGCGCGGAGATGTAGGGGAAGGGCTGTCCCGGGCCGACGGCGAGCGGGGTGAGGATGGGGAAGATCTCGCGCTCGAAGCGGGTCTCGAGACGGCCGAGGTCGTCCTCGCTCAGGTCATCGATCCCGCCGACGACGATGCCCTCGGCGGCGAGCTCCGGGCGGAGAACCCGCCGCCAGAGGCGCGACTGACGGGCCGTGAGCTCGAGGGTACGAGCGCGGATGGCTGCGAGCGCCTGCTGCGGGGTGAGCCCGTCCGGGGAGCGGATCGCGATCCCCGACTCCGCCTGCCCGAGGAGGCCGGCGACCCGGACCTGGAAGAACTCGTCGACGTTCGAGGAGAAGATCGAGCAGAAGCGGACGCGCTCGAGGAGCGGCAGCGAGGCATCCTCGGCGAGCTCGAGCACGCGCCCGTGGAACTCGAGGTGGGAGAGCTCGCGGTTGAGGAGGGTCTCGACAGACTGAGGGCGGGAACGCGTCGCCATCGCCCCATTGTGGACCCGCGGGACGTCGTGCGGGGTGAGCAACCGGTGAACGGGGCGGATAACGAGGAGCGGGGAGCCGAAACGAGAAGCGGGGAGCCGCAGCGGCTCCCCGCGGGGTCCCCCACCGCAGGCTCGGGCGGACGGGACGATGGGCTGCCCCGTCCCCACGAGCGCGACCGCGCCCGTCTGAGCAGGAAGAGCTGCCCG
>JAVQXS010000141.1:0-4905 GCA_033578065.1 Thermoleophilia bacterium | reverse complement strand
CCGAGCCGATGGTGATCGGCCCGGACGGGAGGATGAACGAGCAGGCGGGCGACCTCGCAGGGCTGAGCCAGGAGGAGGCCGGCGCTCGCATTCTCGCTTGGGCGGAGGCGCGCGGACTCCTCGAGCGCCGCGAGCCCTACCGGCACGCGGTCGGGACGTGCGAGCGCTGCCACGCGCGCATCGAGCCGCTCATCTCGCTCCAGTGGTGGTGCGCGATGCAGGAGCCCGCGAAGCCCGCGATCCAGGCGCTCCGCGAGCGCCGCGTTCGCTACCACCCGGAGTCGCAGCACCGCTTCGCGATCGCCTCGCTTGAGGACGCGCCGGACTGGTGCATCTCCCGCCAGCTCTGGTGGGGCCACCAGCTTCCCATCTGGTACTGCCCCGACGGCCACCTCACGGTGCAGGTCGAGGATCCCGAGGCGTGCGCGGAGTGCGGCTCGACCGAGCTCGTCCGCGACCCGGACGTCCTCGACACGTGGTTCTCGTCCGCGCTCTGGCCGTACGCGACGCTCGGCTGGCCGGACGCGACGCCGGAGCTGGCTCGCTACTACCCGGGGAACGTCAACTCGACCGCGCGCGAGATCATCCGCCTGTGGGTGAACCGGATGATCTGGACCGGCCTCGAGGTGATGGGCGACGTCCCCTTCAGGGACTCGATCATCCACTCGACCGTCCTCGCGGTCGACGGGCGGCGGATGTCGAAGAGCTTGGGGACGGGGATCGACCCTATGGAGCCGATCGAGGAGTATGGGGCGGACGCGACCCGGTACGGGCTGCTCAAGATCTCCTCGACGCAGGACGTGCGCTTCTCCTACGGAGCGATCGAGGAGGGCCGCAAGCTCGCGATCAAGCTCTGGAACGTCTCCCGGCTCGTCCTCTCGCACGCCGGAGCGGTCGCACCGGAGGCGAGACCTCGCGCGCTCGAGGAGCGGTGGATCCTCGCTCGCATCGACGCCGCTCGCGCGGCGCTCGAGGACGCCTGGTCGCGCTTCGACTTCGCGGAGTCGACCGCGATCCTCTACCACCTCGTCTTCGACGACTTCTGCGACTGGTACGCGGAGGCGATCAAGCCCCGGCTCGCCGCAGGCGAGGAGGACGCCGTCGCGACAGCCCTCGCCGCGCTCGAGCGCGTGCTCGCCCTCCTGCACCCGATCATGCCCCACGTCACGGAGGAGATCTGGTCGCGACTCCCGAGCAGGGAGGCTCGGCTCATCGTCTCGCCGTGGCCCGAGCCGGACACCCGGTTCGCGGCCGATCTCGGCGCGCTCGACCGCGTCCAGGAGGCTGCACGCATCTTCCGCCGCAGCGGGGTGGAGGTCGAGCTCGGCTCGGACGAGGAGCGCCGGATCTTCGCCGCGGTCGTGCGGCCCGAGCGCGTACGGGTCGCGGCCGACCGCGAGGCGGAGGTCGCCCGCCTGCGCAGGGAGGTCGCCCGGGCCGAGGGGATGCTCGCGAACGAGCGCTTCGTGGCGAAGGCGCCGCCCGAGGTCGTGCAGGCGGAGCGTGAGAAGCTCGAGCGCTACCGCCGCGAGCTCGCCGCGCTCGACGGCTGAGAGCTACGGGCAAGCCGGGTGCCTGGAGCCTACTCCCCTGGATGCTCGGCTCCGCCGGACGTCCGCCAGCGCACGGTCCGGGCTACCCTCGGGGCGTGTCCGCAGCTCAATGGCTCGACTCGCTGAGCCCGTGGCCGCGGGACGGCTTCGGGCTCGAGCGCATGCGGGCGCTCCTTGCTGAGCTCGGGAACCCACAGGCGCGCTACCCGGCGATCCACGTCGTGGGGACGAACGGGAAGTCGACGGCGACCGTCACGATCGAGCAGCTCCTCCTCGCGGAGGGGCTCTCGGTAGGCTCGACGATCTCCCCGCACATCGCGAGCTGGGCGGAGCGCATCCGCATCGACGGCGAGGAGGCAGACTTCGAGGCCGCCATCGCGCGCGTACGCGGGCCCGCGGAGCGCGTCCGCGCCACGCAGTTCGAGATCGTCACCGCAGCGGCTCTCGCGGCGTTCGCCGCCGCGCAGGTGGACGTGGCGGTCGTCGAGGCTGGGCTCGGAGGGAGGCTCGACGCGACGAACGTCCTCCGGACCCGCGTCGTCCTGCTCACGAACGTCGGGCTCGAGCACACCGACGTGCTCGGACCGACGCGCGAGGCGATCGCGCGCGAGAAGCTCGCGGTCGCCCACGAGGGGAGCGTCGTCGTCCTCCCGGACGACGAGTTCGCGCACCTCGTGCCCGGGCGACGGGTCGTCATCGGCGGGGCGCGGCGCGCCGCCGAGGCGTTCCTCGGGCGCGCGGCTCGCGCGCGGGTGGACGTCTCGCTCCCCGGCAGGCTCGAGCAGCGTCCGGGCGAGATCCGCGATGGCGCCCACAATCCCGACGGTGTCCGCTACCTCATCGGGCGACTTCCCGCCCGCGACTACACGATCGTCGCCTCGATCCTCGCCGACAAGGACGTCGGCGCGATGCTTGCGCTCCTCGCGACCGTTGGCTCGCGGCTCGTCGCGACCCGCTCCTCCTCCCCGCGCGCGCTTCCGGCCGAGGCGCTCGCCGAGCGTGCGCGCTCCTGCTTCCCCGACGTCGAGGCCGTTCCCGAGCCAACGGCCGCGCTGCGTCGTGGGCACGAGCTCGGGGAGCCGGTGCTCGTGACGGGATCGCTCTACCTCCTCGGGGACCTCGCGCGAGCGGAGGGAGCGGTTTCGTGACGCGGGTTGGCGAGCGGCTGGGGGTGCTCCTCTTCGCGGTCGCCCTCGTGGCGGCGATCGTCGGTCTCTCCTTCGGGCTCGGGTACCTCGTGGGCAAGCTTCTGCTATGAGGGGGCTCACGATGCCGATCGCGCAGACGCTCGAGTCCGTCGACTGGACGCTCGTCCGCAACCTCGCGATCCTCGTCGTCGTCGTCCTCTGGCTCGCCTCCGCCTTCTGGGTGTACAAGGATGCGCGCCGGAGGATCGCCGACGCGTGGCTCGTCGCCCTCGCCAGCCTGCTTGGCCTCGTGCCTCCCTTCCTCGGCCCGATCGTCTACCTCTTCTTCCGGCCGCCCGAGTACCTCGCTGACGTGCGGGAGCGGGAGCTCGAGATCCGGGCGATGGAGGAGCGGCTCGCGGAGCTCGAGCGCCGGTGTCCCGTCTGCCGCGCGCGCGTCGAGCCTGCGTACCTCGTGTGCCCGGTCTGCACGACGCGACTGAAGCAGGCCTGCCCCTCGTGCGGGCAGCCGCTCGAGTCGCTGTGGCAGGTGTGCCCCTACTGCGCGACCGACGTCCCGCCCGCGCTTCCAGCGCTCGACGAGCTCTCGCTCCGTCCGCGACGCCGGGAGGCAAGCGACTAGCATCGCGGCTCCATGGCGAAGGAGACGACCCTCGTCCTCGTGAAGCCGGACGGGATCCGCCGTGGTCTCGCCGGGGACATCATCGCCCGCTTCGAGCGCCGCGGGCTCGAGCTGCGCGGTGCCCGGCTCCTCAGGGTCTCGAAGGCGCTGGCGCGGAAGCACTACGCAGAGCACCGGGGGAAGCCCTTCTTCGACGACCTCGTCGAGTTCATCACCTCCGGTCCCGTCCTCGCGCTCGCCGTGAGTGGCGAGTCGGCGATCGCAGTCGTGCGAGCGATGATGGGAGCGACGAACCCGCTCGACGCAGCGCCAGGGACGATCCGGGGCGACCTCGCGCTCGAGCTCTCCGAGAACGTCGTTCACGGCTCGGACTCGAGGGAGAGCGCGAGACGGGAGCTTGCGCTCTTCTTCCCCGACGGGCTTCTCTAGCGGCGCCGTTGTCCGAGTCCGAGGCCATCGCGCGGGTACGCGCGCGTCGGACGCCACGAGTCGCGGTCCTCACGCTCGCGTCGACGAGCCTGCAGCGACGGGCGATCCTCGAGCAGCTACGCATCCCGTTCGAGACCGTCGCCCCCGACTACGTCGAGGAGGATCCGCCCGACGCTGAGGCGCTCGAGCTCGTCCGGCGCCACGCGGTGGGGAAAGCGCGCTCGGTCCACGCCGAGGGGCGCGTCACGCTCGGCGTCGACACGACCGTTGTCCTCGACGGGCGGGTGTACGCGAAGGCCCGCGACCGCGAGGAGGCGCGCCGCCTGCTCGGTGAGCTCTCCGGGCGAACACACACCGTCGTCTCCGGGCTCTGCCTGCTCGGTCTCGGCGAGGAGATCGTTGCCGACGAGCGGACAGAGGTGACCTTCCGCTCCCTCTCGCTCGGGCTCCTCGAGGCCTACCTCGCGAGCGGGGAGTGGGAGGGGCGCGCCGGCGCGTACGCGATCCAAGGCCTTGGGGGGAGGCTCGTGGAGCGGATCGAGGGTGACTACCTGAACGTCGTCGGGCTCCCAGCGGCGCTCCTCGTCACGCTCCTTGAGCGCCACGCGCCAGAGCTCCTCGACATCGCTCCCCGTCTACCGGAGCGCAGCTCCTGAGGGAAGGGGTGGAGCGGGGGCGAGGGCGGCTCGACGCTCGCAGGTAGACTCCGAAGGCTCCCATGTCCTGGTGGAGGAGCCTCACCGGCTTCGGCGGTCGCGACATGGCGGTCGACCTCGGGACCGCCAACACCCTCGTCTACGTGCGGGGACGGGGCATCGTGCTCTCGGAGCCGTCCGTCGTCGCGATCGATCAGCGGACGGGCGAGGTGCATGCGGTGGGCGTCGAGGCGAAGCGGATGCTCGGGCGCACGCCCGGGACGATCTCCGCCATCCGCCCCCTCAAGGACGGCGTCATCGCTGACTTCGACGTCACCGAGCAGATGCTCCGGCACTTCATCCAGAAGGTGCACCAGCACCGCTTCGCGCACCCGCGCGTCGTCGTCTGCGTTCCTTCGGGCGTGACCGGCGTCGAGAAGCGGGCCGTCGAGGAGGCGACCCTCTCGGCGGGAGCGCGACAGGCGTACCTCATCGAGGAGCCGATGGCAGCAGCGATC
>JAVQXS010000140.1:0-4922 GCA_033578065.1 Thermoleophilia bacterium | reverse complement strand
GCCGATCCGGTGGCGCGGGGCGTCGGCTCGGGGAAGGCGCTCACGCGCTCAGCTTCGTAGCCGTCGTCCCGACCCGAGCCGCGCCCCCTCGAGTCGTCGTCATCGTCGTCGTCCTCGCGCTCGATCTTGCGGACGACCCACTGACCGCGCACGAGGTCGCACGTCATCTCGACGAGGTCCCCGACGGCGAGCCCGGCGAGGGACATGCCGGCTGGGACGACGCAGGAGACGCTCCGCGCGCCGGCCACAACGGTGACCGGGGAGAGCGAGGTGAGCGTGCCCGTGATCTCGCGCTCGTCGTCCTCGTCGCGATCGTCGGCTCGCGCGCCGGGGGTGACCGGGGGCGGCGTGGGCTCGAGAGGGCGGGACGAGACGATGGTCACGCCGCGGGCGAGGAGGCGCGACCCCTTCCCCTTGGCGCGCAGGGTGGTGCCGCGGAGCTCGACGCGCTGACCGATCCGGATCGCCGCGAGCGACCCGGGGACATGGAGCGAGACGAGCGTGCGGGAGGCCCGCACGACGACGAGGTGCGTCTCGGAATCCGTGGAGGCAACGATCCCCTTGAGGCGGATCTCAGAGGTCGCCGGCGCGATCGAAGGCGCGAGGAGGAGCAGGAGGCCGAGGGGCACGACGACGAGTGCGCGCGACATGCGGTGTGTCCTTTCTCTCGAGGAGGTCGTCACCGATCCAGACGGCGACGCAGTCCGAAAACGTGCGCTGTGGCTCGCGCCGCCCCGTCAGCGGGACTCGAGCGCGCTCGTCGTCGAGCCCAGGGGGAGGGCGACGCCGTCCCGCTGGAGCGCCGCCTGAACCTCCTCGCGCGCCTTGTAGATTCGCCACTTCACGGTCGCGAGCGTGATCTCCAGCGTCTCCGCGATCTCCGCGTACGAGAGACCGACGACGTCGCGCAGGAGGAGCGCCATCTTGAGATCGGGGTTGAGCGCCTCCACCGCACGCCAGACCGCGTCGATCGTCTCCGACCGCTCGAGCGGGGCATCGACGACCTCGAGCGGCGGGACCTCCTCGAGGCAGACGAGCGCTCGCGGACGGCGCTCGAGCGCGCGCAGCTCGTCGAGGACGCGGTTCTTCGCGACCTGGAAGAGCCACGTCGTGAAGCGGGACCGGAGCGAGAACCCCGGGAGTCCCTGGAAGACGCGCAGGAACACCTCCTGCGTGAGGTCCTCCGCGAGCGAGCGGTCGCCGATGAGGCGGAGGATGTAGTTGAAGACGGGCTGCTCGTACGCGCGAACGATGAGGGAGAACGCCCGCTCGTCCCCCCGCTGGGCCTTGCGCAGGATGCCGGGATCGGGCTGCGGCAGCGACATGGACGCGGCGAGTATAGAGCCGGCTTCGTGGGAGCGAAGGAGGCGCCTCGTTACCGCCGCATTGCGAGCGGTCTGCCAGTCATGTCAGCCGGGATCTCGACGCCGAGGAGGCAGAGCACGGTCGGCGCGAGGTCAGCGAGCTCACCCCCGTCGCGCAGCGTGAGCTCCTCGCTCGTGAGCACGAGGGGGACGGGGCTCGTCGTGTGAGCGGTGTGCGGGCTCACGCCGTCGGGCTCGAGCATGACCTCGGCGTTCCCGTGGTCGGCGGTGACGAGACAGATGCCACCGAGGTCGTGCACCGAGCCGACGACGCGCCCGAGGCACCGATCGACCGCCTCCACCGCGGCGATGACCGCCGGGATCGAGCCCGTGTGTCCCACCATGTCAGGGTTCGCGAAGTTCACGACGCAGAACCCGTACCCCGACGGGAGCGCCTCGCACACCTGTCGCGCGAGCTCCGGCGCCGACATCTCAGGCTTGTGGTCGTAGCTGGGGACGTCCCGTGGGGAGGGGACGAGGATGCGGTCCTCGCCGTCGAAGGGGCGCTCCTCTCCTCCGTTCAGGAAGTACGTCACGTGCGCGTACTTCTCCGTCTCCGCGGCGTGGAGCTGGCGCACGCCAGCGCGCGAGAGCGCCTCCGCGAGCGTGTTCCTCACCACCTCCTCCTCGAACGCCACCGGGAACGGGAAGTCGTCCCGGTAGCGGGTCATCGTCACGAGGTCCGCGCCCGCCTCGAGGAGGCGCTGGCAGAGCTGCCGCATCCGGTCGGGACGGAAGTTGAAGACGATCGCGGCGTCGCGCTCCGTGTCGAGTCGCGGACGCCCAGCGAGGACGACGGGCTCGACGAACTCGTCCGTCACGCCTCGCGCGTAGCTCGCCTCCACCGCCGCGACGGGGTCGTCGGCGACGGCGCCCTCGCCGAGGCAGATCGCTCGGAAGGCGCGATCCGTCCGCTCCCAGCGGGCATCCCGGTCCATCGCGTAGTAGCGGCCGCAGACGGTGGCGATGCGCTCCGCCGGGAGCTCGGCGAGGTCGCGCGCGGCAGCGTGCGGGGAGACGTCTCGGCCGTCGGTGAAGGCGTGGATCCACGTCCGCTCCGCCATCCCCTGCCGCTCGGCGAGAGCGAGGAGCCCGCGCAAGTGGTCGACGTGCGAGTGGACGCCGCCGGCGGAGACGAGCCCGAGGAGGTGGACGTGCGCACCCCGTAAGCGCGCCCGCGCAAACGCGCCGAGGAGCGCCTCGTTCTCGAAGAAGGAGCCGTCCTCGATGGCGCGGGAGATGCGAACGAGGTCCTGGTAGCGAACCCGGCCCGCCCCGATCGTGAGGTGCCCGACCTCGGAGTTTCCCATCTGGCCGTCTGGGAGCCCCACCGCCGCGCCCGAGGCGCGGAGCGTCGTGTGCGGGTAGCGGGCCCACAGCCCGTCGAAGACGGGCGTCGCGGCGAGGTGGATCGCGTTCCCGGGGCCTGGAGGAGCGCAGCCCCACCCGTCGAGGATGACGAGCGCGAGCGGACGCACGCCGTCCGAGGGGCGTGGCCTCGTCACCGGCGAGCGCCGGAGGCCGCGATGCAGATCGCCTCGAAGGACGGCTGATCGAGCGAGGCGCCCCCGACGAGCGCGCCGTCGACGTCGGGTTGCGCGAGGAGAGCGGCAGCGTTCTCCGGCTTCACCGAGCCCCCGTAGAGCACCTGGGTGGGATGGAGGGACTTGATGAGCGCGTGCGCCGTTTGCGCGAGCTCAGGGGTCGCGGTGCGCCCCGTCCCGATCGCCCACACGGGCTCGTACGCGATCACGAGTCGCTCGTGGCGCGGCAGGCGGGAGACCTGTCGCTCGAGGACCTCCTCCGTGCGACCGGCGTCCCGCTCCCCTTCCGTCTCCCCGACGCAGGCGATGACGCGGAGCCCTGCCTCGAGCGCGCCCTCGGCCCGCAGCCGCACCGTCTCGTCTGTCTCGCCGAAGTGCCGCCGGCGCTCGGAGTGCCCGACGATGGCGCCAGCGACGCCGAGCTCGAGGAGCATCGAAGGCGAGACCTCTCCCGTGTACGGGCCCTCGAGCTCCCAGTGGACGTTCTGCGCGAAGACGCGCACGGCGCTCCCCTCGCCGAGCCCGTGGAGCGTCGCTGCGAGCGAGGTGAACGGGGGGCACACGACCACCTCGACGCCGGGCGCGCGCTCGGGGAGGTGGCGGATGAGAGCGGCGAACCGTCGCGCCTCGTGCGCGCCCTTGAACATCTTCCAGTTGCCGGCGACGAGCACCCGGCGGATCTTAGTGCGGCCCGGTAGCTACGATCGCGCAGCGTGACCGTCCCCCTCTGGCAGCAGCGGTTCCGCGCCCCGGTGTCGGGGCTGCCGGAGTGGTCGCCGCGATCGCCGACGCGGGTCGCCTACGTCTCGACCGAGAGCGGAGTCTGGCAGCTCCACGCGTGGGACGTCGCGCGCGGGTCGCGCAGGCAGGTCACGGACCACCCGCTCGGCATCGTGGACGGCACCCCCACCTTCGACGGCGAGGGCCTCGTGTGGTTCCAGGACGAGACGGGAGCAGAGGCGGGCCGCTGGCTCGTCGCCCCCTTCGCTCGCGGCGACGAGGCGCGGCCGTTCCTCCCGGAGCTCCCCGTCGGCTGGAGCGAGGGGCTCGCGCAGGGACCTGGGATCGTCGCCGCCGCGCTGAGCGGGGAGCACGGCTTCGCGGTCTACGTCGCCCTCGACGGGACGCCTGCCCGGGAGCTCCTCCGCTCCGAGGAGGCGCTCCGGATCGGCGGCGTCGACGAGGGCGGGTACCTCCGCGCCGGGCTCTCCGCGGACGGGGAGCTCCTCTGCCTCGAGCACGCCGAGCACGGCGACCTCCTCCACCCCGCTCTCCGCGTCGTCGACGCCCGGAGCGGGGAGACGGTCGCCGAGCTCCGCGACGAGGGGCTCTCGCTCCAGGCGCGGTGCTGGTCGCCGCTCTCCGGGGACGAGCGGCTCGCGGTCAGCCACGAGCGCGCGGGCGACGAGCTCCCCGCCGTCTGGGAGCCTCGGACCGGCACCCTGCGAGAGCTCAGGCTCGAGGCGCGAGGGCCGACCTGGGTCGCCGACTGGTGGCCGGACGGGTCCGCGCTCCTCCTCGTCGAGCGCGTCGAGGGCCGGGATCGGCTCCTCCGCTACGACCTCGCTCACGAGGACGCCACCGTGCTGCCGACGGAGCCAGGCGTGATCTTCAAGGCGCGCGTGCGCCACGACGGGCGCGTCTGGTACCTCCACGAGCAAGGGCACCGACCACGCCGCGTCCTCGACGAGCGCGGACGGGAGGTGCTCGCGCTCGCGGGCGCCGCAGACCTCCCCGCGCGCCCGTACGTGGCCTGGCGCTTCCGCAACCCGCACGGACAGGAGGTGCACGGCTTCTACGTCGCTCCCGAGGGACGTGGGCCCTTCCCCGTGCTCATGCTCGTCCACGGCGGCCCGACGTGGCTCGACCTCGACCGCTGGCAGCCCGAGGTGCAGGCGTACGTCGACGCGGGCTTCGTCGTCGGCATGGTGAACTACCGCGGGTCCCTCGGGTACGGGCGCGAGTGGCGCGACGCGCTCGTGGGGAACATCGGCGGCCCCGAGCTCGAGGACGT
>JAVQXS010000139.1:0-4940 GCA_033578065.1 Thermoleophilia bacterium | reverse complement strand
CCAGTTCCTCGGCCTCGTGGAGAAGGTCCTGCCTGGCTGGTTCCCGCATCTTCCGGAGCAGTCGCAGGACAACCGCCGCCTGCGTCGGCTGGCGCCGGTCCTCGCGGCTGTGCAGCTGCGGGTCGCCGAGCTTCTCCCCTCGAGCGAGCTGCGGATCGCCGACGGCACCCTGCTCGGGGTCGCCAACTACCCCGGCTGCGCCTCGCGCAGCGAGTTCGCAGGGACTGCCGCCTACGGCTACTGCCCCTCCAAGAGCCAGTTCGTGTGGGGCATGCGGCTCGTCCTCGTCACCGATCCCAACGGGCTTCCGCTCGGGTACACCCTCGTCGCTGCCTCGGAGAAGGAGTACGAGCCCGTGCGTGAGCTCGCGACCGCCCATGCCGGTTGCACGTTGATCGCCGACAAGGGGCTGTGGGGCCGCGAGTACCGGGAGATCCTCGCCTTGCAGGGGGTGACGATTCGCACTCCCACGCGCAGGCGGGACGCCTCGAGCCCCGAGCGCGAGCGGCGCCTGGCCACTCTTCGGCTCGTGATCGGGTCGACCTTCTCCAACCTGAAGCGGCAGATGCGGCTCGAGCAGCATCTCGCGAAGACGCCCGCGGGACTCGTGCAGCGGATCGCGCAGCGCCTGCTTGCTTTGACGCTCGGCATGCTCGTGAATGCCCTCACGGGACGTCCACCCCGAGCGCTCGTTGCCTATGACGGACGCTGAACCCACATCAAGCCTCTAGAGCCCGTGGCTCTCGATCCGCGTCGGCTCGATCCGCACGCTCACGCGCGTCTCGTCGGGCCGGTGCCAGGGGTAGGAGTCGCGCCCGAGGTACTTCCGCGCGAGACGGTCGATCTGCTCGTTCGCGCCCTCCTCGACGAGACGCGCTCTCCCCTCGATCGCGATCCATCGGTAGGCATCGTCCGGGTCGACGACGACGAGCGAGAGACGGGGGTCGGCGGCGAGGTGCCGAGGCTTCGCCCGCGGCCAGGCGGTGTTGAAGGACACGCCCTCGTCGTCGACGTCGACCCAGACGACCGTCGAGTGCGGCGAGCCGTCCTCCCGCAGGGTCGTCGCCACCCCGACGAAGGGGCTCTCGAGGAACGCGCGCTGCTGCGAGGTGAGCTCCGTCACGCGATCGCGATCATACGGTCGATCGCTCTCCGCGCGCGCGCCGCGAGCTCGGGCTCGACGGTGACGACGTGCTTCCACTCGCGGAGCGAGTCGCGGAGCTTCTCGAGCGTGATCATCTTCATGTAGCGGCAGATCGCCTTCTCCGAGACCGCCTCGAACTCCTTCTCGGGCGCCTCCTTCGCGAGGCGATGGAGGATCCCGGTCTCCGTCGCGACGAGGAATCGCCGCTTCGACGACGCGCGCGCGAAGCGGATCATCCCCTCGGTCGAGAGGATGTGCGTGCGCTCGTTGCCGAAGGCCATGCACTGGCTCGCGCACCCGCACTCGGGGTGGACGAGGAGCTCCGCGTCCGGCGCCTCCGCTTGCCAGCGCTCGATGTCGCTCGGCCGGATTCCCGCGTGGACGTGGCACTCCCCCATCCAGATCCGGAGCCTGCGCCCCGTCACCCGCTCGAGCCAGAGGCCGAGGTACATGTCGGGTAGGAAGAGGATCTCCGTTCCCTCGGGGATCGACTCGATGACCGCGCGCGCGTTCCCCGACGTGCAGCAGTAGTCCGACTCCGCCTTCACCTCGGCCGTCGTGTTCACGTACGAGACGACGACCGCCTCCGGGTTCTCCCTCTTCCACGCTCGGAGCTGCTCGCCCGTGATCGACGCCGCGAGCGAGCACCCAGCGTCGAGGTCGGGGATGAGGACGGTCTTGTCCGGACAGAGGATCGCCGCCGTCTCCGCCATGAAGTGGACACCACAGAAGACGATCGCCTCCGCCTCCGTCCTCGACGCCTCCAGCGAGAGGCCGAGCGAGTCGCCGACGAAGTCGGCGACGTCCTGCACCTCGGGCACCTGGTAGTTGTGGGCGAGGATGACCGCCCCGCGCTCGGCGGCGAGGGCGCGGACCTCCTCCTGGAGCGTCGCGATCTCGGCGGCCGTCATCGAACCTCGAGGGAGACGTCGAGCGCTGGCGCGGAGTGGGTGAGCGCGCCGATCGAGATCTCGTCCACGCCCGTCTCGGCGACCGCGCGCACGCGCTCGAGCGTGACCCCGCCCGAGGCCTCGAGCCGCGCACGCCCGTCCACGAGCGCGACCGCAGCGCGCATGTCCTCGAGCGTCATGTTGTCGAGGAGGATCGCGTCCGCTCCCGCCTCGAGAGCCTCCCTGACCTGCGAGAGCGTCTCGCACTCGACCTCGATCGGCAGCTCGGTCGCCTGCCGCACCCGCTCGACGGCGACCGCGACCGAGCCGGCAGCGCGCAGGTGGTTGTCCTTGATCAGCACCCCGTCGTCGAGGCAGAAGCGGTGGTTGCGGCCGCCGCCCGCCACGACCGCCTTCTTCTCGAGCGCGCGCAGACCGGGCGTCGTCTTCCGCGTGTCGAGGATCGCGCAGCCCGTCTCCTCGACGGCATCGACGTAGCGGCGCGTGAGGGTCGCGATCCCCGAGAGCCGCCCGAGGAGGTTGAGCGCGACCCGCTCGCCCGTGAGGAGCGCCCGCAACGGCCCCGTGACGCGGGCAACCGTGGCGGGGCGCTCGTGGCGCGCTCCCTCCTCGACGAGCGGCTCGAAGAGGACGTCGTCGGAGAGCGCTCGGAACACCGCCTCGACGACCTCGAGGCCGAACACGACCCCTGGCTCCCGCACGACGAGCTCTGCCGTCGCGACGGCGGCCGGCTCGACGATCGCGTCGGTCGTCAGGTCGCCCGCCCCGACGTCCTCCGCGAGCGCGGCCCGGACGAGCCGCTCGATCGCGTCGCTGCGGGGAGCCCTCACAGCCATCGCTCGAGGACGGGCTCCGAGCCGCGGCGGTGGACGAGGTGGCGCTCGAAGCCCTCGCGCTCCTCCGGGAAGTCGGCGCGGAAGTGGGAGCCGCGGCTCTCCTCGCGGAGGAGCGCGCTCTCCGCGACGAGCTGGACGAGGAGGTGAGGAGCGCGGAGCAGGCGCTCGAGACCGGCGGCATCGCGGACGAGCCCAGCCTCCTCCCAGAGCGCGCGGCGAAGCTCGCCCGTGACCGGCTCCTCCGGGGGGATCCCGTCGGGAGCCGGCACTCGTCGAGGGAGTCCCGGCTCGGCGAGCGCGGCGAGCGCCGCTCGGCGCCCGAACACGAGGCACTCGCGGAGCGAGTTCGAGGCGAGGCGATTCGCGCCGTGCACCCCGGTCGCGGCGCACTCGCCCGCCGCGTAGAGGCCGGGGAGCTCGCTGCGTCCCTCGAGGTCGGTGACGATCCCGCCGACGAAGTAGTGCGCTGCAGGCTCGACCGGGATCGGCGTCGCCGAGGGATCGAAGCCGCGATCGGCGAGGCGCGTCATGAGCTCCGGGAAGCGGGCGCGGTCGATCGCCCGCAGGTCGAGGAGCGCGGTGCCGCGCGCTGCGATCGCCCTCGCGACGACGTCACGGGGCGCGAGCTCGTCGGTGAACCGACGACCGTGCTCGTCGAGGAGGACCGCTCCCTCGCCCCGGAGGGCCTCGGAGAGGAGGAGCGAGGAGCCGGCAAGCGTCGTGGGGTGGAACTGCGTGAACTCGAGATCGGCGACCGCTGCCCCTGCCCGGTACGCGGCGACGATGCCGTCCCCGACCGCGCCGGGAGGGTTCGTCGTCCGCTCCCAGAGAGCGGCCGCTCCTCCCGTCGCGAGCAGCGTCGCGCGCGCCCGGACTGGTCCGCGCTCGGTGACGACGCCGACGCAGCGTCCCTCGTGCACCCAGAGCGCGCGCATGCGCTCGTCCTCGAGGACCCGGACGCGAGGGTGCCGGAGAACGCGATCGGCGAGGACGCGCGCGACACGGGCGCCGGTCGCCGCTCCCCCCGCGTGCACGACGCGCCGTCGCGAGTGGCCTCCCTCGAGCGAGAGCCCCTCGTCGAAGGTGACGCCGAGATCCTCGAGGTCGCGGATCCGGGCGGGCGCCTCATCGGTCAGGACCCGCACCGCGCTCGGTCGCGCGAGGCCACGCCCGGCTCGGACGGTGTCCGCCGCGTGGAGCGTCGGCGCATCGTCCTCCCCGACCGCGGCCGCGATGCCCCCTTGGGCGAGCGTGCTCGTCGAGGCGAGGAGCGGCGCCTTCGAGACGACGAGCACCTCCGGCGCGCTCGCAGCGCAGAGCGCGGCGAAGAGACCCGCGACGCCCCCGCCGACGACGACGAGGTCGGGATCGCGGTCGTGGGCCTGTACGGCGCGCTCGTCCATGCTAGTTTTCGACTCTGAGTCGATAACCTCTGTGCGAGAGTCTACCACCTCACTTCCGCTCCCTGCGCACGCCGTCCTCGCGGTCGTCTTCCAGGTTCGGGAGGGCGTCCTCAAGGTGCTCCTCTGGCAGCGTGCGCGCGACCCCTTCCGCGGAGCCTGGTCGCTCCCCGGCGGGAGCCTCGGGCCGGACGAGACGCTCGAGGCATCGATCCTCCGCCATCTCGCGACGAAGGTCGATGTGCGCGAGGTCGCGCACCTCGAGCAGCTCGGAACGTGGAGCGACCCCACACGACACCCGAGGCGCTGGGAGCTCGCGACGGCGTACCTCGGGCTCGTGCCCCTCGGGATCGACCCGCGCGTCCCCGAGGACACGAGCTGGCACCCCGTCGACCGGCTCCCCCCGACGGCGTTCGACCACGGAACGATCATCGAGGCCGGCCGCGAGCGCCTGCGCGGCAAGCTCTCGTACTCGAACGTCGGCTTCGCGCTCGCCCCCGAGACGTTCACGCTCGCAGAGCTCACCGCCGTGTACCAGGCAGCGCTCGGCTACGAGGTCTCGGTGACGAACCTCAAACGCGTCCTCCTGCGCCGCGGAGCGATCGAGCCGACGGGAGAGCGCCGCTCCCACGGACGAGCGGGCGGTCGG
>JAVQXS010000138.1:0-4967 GCA_033578065.1 Thermoleophilia bacterium | reverse complement strand
GATCGCCGCGTTGAGGAGGCGGGCGCCGTCGAGGTGGAGCCCGAGGCCGAGCTCGCGCGCGGCGGCCACGACCTCGTCGAGCTCGTCGAGCGGCCACACCCGGCCGCCGGCGTTGTTGTGCGTGTCCTCGAGGGAGAGCACGGTCGCGCGCTGGTCGGCCGCCTTCGTGCTCGGCGCAGCCGCCGCGCGCACCTGCTCCGCCGTGACGCGACCCCCCTCGCCGGGGAGGCCGCGCGTGACGAGCCCCGCGTGGGCGGCGACGCCGCCGTACTCGTACACGAGCACGTGCGAGGTCGCCTCGGCGAGGAGCACGTCGCCCGGCTGGCTCGCGAGTCGGAGCGCGATCTGGTTCGCCATCGTCGCCGTCGGGAGGAAGAGCGCCGCCTCGTGGCCGACGAGCGCCGCCACGCGCTCCTGGAGCGCGTTCACCGTCGGGTCCTCACGCTTCTGCTCGTCTCCAACGGCCGCGGCCGCGATCGCGGCGCGCATGCCCTCGGTCGGGGTCGTGACGGTGTCGGAGCGAAGGTCGATCATTCGGCGTGACGCTACCGTGCGCCCGTGGACCTCGCCCTCCTCGAGCGCACGCTCGCCGCGCGTGGGGAGCCTCCCTACCGCGCCCGCCAGGTGTGGGAGTGGGCCGCGCGCGGCGCCTCCTCGTACGGGGAGATGACGACGCTGCCGAAGACGCTCCGCCGCCTCCTCGCCGAGGAGGTTCCCTTCTCGACGCTCGAGGTCGTCGCCGAGCGGGTCTCGCGCGACGGAACGGTCAAGGTGCTCTTCCGGACGCACGACAGCCATCCGGTCGAGGCCGTCCTCATGCGCTATCGGGACGGGCGTCGGTCGGTCTGCCTCTCCTCGCAGTCGGGCTGCCCGCTCACCTGCACCTTCTGCGCGACCGGACAGATGCGCTTCGGCCGCAACCTCACCTTCTCCGAGATCCTCGACCAGGCGCTCCACTTCCGGCGGCTCGGGCCCCTGACCCACGCGGTGTACATGGGGATGGGGGAGCCGTTCCTCAACGTCGACGCGGTCCTCGACTCAGCGCGTCGCCTGCCCGCTCTCGGGGTCACCCACCGCCGCACGACGATCTCGACGGTCGGCTGGCTGCCCGGGCTACGCCGCTTCGTGGACGAGGTCGAGCAGCCGATCCGGCTCGCGCTCTCCCTCCACGCGGCCGATGCCGCGAAGCGCTCCACGCTCGTGCCGGTGGAGAGCCGCTACCCGCTCGCGGACGTCCTCGCCGAGTGCCGCCGCTACGTCGAGCTGCGGCGGCGGCGGGTCTTCGTCGAGGTCGTGATGCTCGCCGGCGTGAACGACTCGGTGGAGGACGCACGCGCCCTCGCTGCGATCCTCGATGGACGCTCGTTCAAGGTGAACCTCATCCCCTACAACCCGACCGGGGCGTACGAGAGCTCCTCGCGGGAGGCGATCGAGCGCTTCCGGCGCGTGCTCGAGCGCGCGCGCATCCCAGCAACGGTGCGGCTCACGCGCGGGCGCGACATCGAGGCCGCCTGCGGCCAGCTCGCAACGACCCCGCGCCGAGCTGTCAGCCTCGAGGGGAACCGCGTCGAGCCTCGGGAGGCCGCGTGGCTCCCCAAGGCTCAGTAGGTCTCGTTCTCGACGCTCTCCAGAACCCTCGCGGTCGGGCTCTCGAGGCCGAGGCGCGGGCCTGCCGTCTCCCATAGCGCCCGGAGCTTCTCCCCGAACGCCTCTGCTTCCGCGATCGTCTCGAACTCGAGATCGATCACGACGTGGTTCGGGTCGCCGACGAGGCGGAAGATCCGGTAGCCGGTCACGCCCCCTGCCTCCCGACCCACGGGATCGCTCTCGAACGCCTGCTTCCAGCTCGCGAAGTCGCGGACGCGGTGGTCGATCTGGAGGATCGGCACGCTCGTCTCCTCGTCAGCCGCTCAGCGCCGGAGCGAGCTCGCCGAAGTCGTAGCGGAGGACGAGCTCCTTCGTCGCGCGCACCTCGTCGAGCCGGCGGACGGGGCGGCCGTGGGGAGCTTCCCGAAGCACCTCAGGGGACTCAGCCGCCTCGCGCGCGATCGCGCGCATCGCCTCGACGAAGTCGTCGAGGCGCTCCTTCGGCTCCGTCTCCGTCGGCTCGATCATGAGCGCCTCGGGGACGACGAGCGGGAAGTAGATCGTCGGCGGGTGGATGCCGTAGTCCATGAGCCGCTTCGCGACGTCGAGCGCGGTCACCCCATGCTCGCGCTTGAGGCCACGTGCGGAGAGGACGAACTCGTGCATGCAGTGCCGGTCGTACGGGGGCTCGTACACGTCTCGAAGTCGCGCGAGGAGGTAGTTCGCGTTCAGCACCGCGACCTCCGACATCTCGCGCAGGGCCGGGCCGTACGAGCGCATGAACGCGTACGCGCGGACGAGGACCCCGAACGGCCCCGCGAAGCCACGAACGCGGCCGATCGTCTTCGGCACGTCGAAGTCGAGGCGGTAGGTGTCGCCCTCGCGGACGACGCGGGGTACGGGGAGGAAGGGCTCGAGGCTCTCGCGCACCGCGACCGGCCCCGCCCCCGGCCCCCCGCCCCCGTGCGGCTGGGAGAAGGTCTTGTGGAGGTTGAAGTGGACGATGTCGAAGCCCATGTCGCCTGGCCGCGAGATGCCGACGACGGCGTTGAGGTTCGCGCCGTCGTAGTAGAGGAGCGCCCCCGCGTCGTGGAAGATCCGCTCGATCTCCTCGATCCCCTCGTCGAAGAGCCCGAGCGTCGAGGGGTTCGTGAGCATGAGACCCGCCGTCCGCTCGTCCACGAGCCGCCGGAGGTCGTCGAGGTCGAGGTTCCCCCGGGGATCGGTCGCGACCTTCGCGAGCTTGTAGCCCGCCATCGTCACGCTCGCCGGGTTCGTCCCGTGGGCGGTGTCGGCGGTGACGATCGTGTCCCGGGTCTCCCCCTCGCCGCGGTCGGCGAAGTACGCCCGCATGAGCAGGAGCCCGGTGAGCTCCCCCTGCGAGCCCGCTGCTGGCTGCAGCGTCACCGCCGGCAGCCCGGCGATCTCCGCGAGCATTCCCTGGAGGCGCCACATGAGCTCGAGCGCTCCCTGCGCTGCCTCGTCCTCCTGGAGGGGGTGGAGGTCGCGGAACCCGGGGAGCGAGGCGAAGCGCTCGTGGACGCGCGGGTTGTGCTTCATCGTGCAGGAGCCGAGCGGGTAGAGGCCCGTGTCGACGCCGAAGTTCCGGTCGGCGAGCGCGGTGAAGTGGCGGACGAGCTCGGGCTCGGAGACCTCGGGGAGGCGCGGTGGCCTGCTCCGCCGGAGCTCCGCGGGCACCTCCGGGGCAGGGAGGTCCGGCCGCGGGGGCCGCCCGGCACGCCGCCCCGGACGCGAGCGCTCGAAGAGGAGCGGCACGTCGGGCCAGGCCCGGCCGGGCTCGGAGATCACCGACACACCTCCGCGAGCACCTCGGCCAGCCGGTCGACATCCTCGCGGCTTCGCTTCTCGGTGAAGGCGACGAGGAGGACGTCGTCCATCCCCTCGTAGTCGCGCCCGAGCGCGTAGCCGGGGTGGACGCCGCGCTCGCGCGCCCGGCGGACGACCTCGCGGGCCGGGATCGGGGTGCGGAAGGCGACCTCCTTGAACGACGGTGCCTCGAACGCCGGCTCGAGCGGGAGCCGCTCCCGCGCGTAGTGGGCGAGGGCGAGGCACGTCTCCCCCACCTCGCGGAGCCCCTGCGGGCCGAGCCACGCGAGCGTCGCGAGGCCCGCGAGCGCGAGGAGCGTCTGGTTCGTCGTGATGTTCGAGGTCGCCTTCTCGCGCCGGATGTGCTGCTCCCGCGTCTGGAGCGCGAGGACGAAGCCGCGGCGGCCGTCCGCGTCGACCGTCTGGCCGACGATCCGCCCCGGCAAGCGGCGAACGAGCTCCCCGCGAGCGGCGAGGAACCCGTAGTGGGGACCGCCGTACGACTGCCAGTTCCCCGCCGACTGGCCCTCGCCGATCGCGAGCGCGCAGCCGTAGGCACCGGGCGCCTCGAGCACGCCGAGCGACATGAGGTCGACGTGCGCGATCGGGAGCGCGCCCGCCTCGCTCGCTGCGGCCGCGAGCGCAGGCGCCGGCTCGAGGCAGCCGAGGAAGCTCGGCTGCGGGAAGAGCACGGCCGCCGCTCCCTCCGCCGCGGCCGCGACCTCCTCGGGGTCGGTCACCCCGCCGCGGTGGGGGACCTCGACGACCTCGAGCCCGAAGCCGGGCGCGTACGTTCTCACCACCTGGCGCACCTGAGGAGCGAGCGTCTCGGCGAGGACGACCTTCGGCCGATCGGGGAGAACGTGCCTCGCGACGAAGCAGGCGTCGGCAGCGACGGTGCACCCGTCGTAGCCCGAGGCGTTCGAGACGTCCATCCCGGTGAGCTCGCAGATGACGGTCTGGTACTCGAAGATCGCCTGCAGCACCCCCTGGCTCATCTCGGGCTGGTACGGCGTGTACGCGGTGAGGAGCTCGCCGCGGGAGAGGACGACGTCGACGACCGCGGGGACGTAGTGGTCGTAGACGCCAGCCCCGAGGAAGGAGAGCTCGACCCCGGCGTGGACGTTGCGGGCGGCGAGCTCCTCGAGGTGGCGCGCGAGCGCGGCCTCGCCGAGCGCAGGCGGCAACGCGAGCGGGCGGCGGAGCCGAACTCCTTCCGGCACCTGCGCGAAGAGCTCGTCGATGGAGGCGACGCCGATCGCCTCGAGCATCGCCTCGCGGTCGGCGTCCGTGATGCTGAGGTAGCTCACGGCGAGGCCCGCCCAGCGTCTACAGCTCCGCGACGAGCGCTCGGTAGGCGTCCGCGTCGAGGAGCTCGTCTGCCTCGTCGGGATCCGACATGCGGATGCGGACGAGCCAGCCCTCGCCGTACGGATCCTCGTTCACGATCTCCGGCTCGTCGACCGCCTTCGCGGTCACCTCGAGCACCTCGCCCGAGAGGGGAGCGATGACGTCCGAGACCGCTTTCACGGACTCGACCTCGCCGTAGGCTG
>JAVQXS010000137.1:0-5031 GCA_033578065.1 Thermoleophilia bacterium | reverse complement strand
GGCGGGAATGTGGCCGCCGCAGGGTCGTCACCGGAGGGACGCCCCCCGCGGGCGGCGTAGGGGCGCCCCCCTGTGGGCGCCCACCGTGGGCAGGCACGGGGGCGTGCCCCGATGCTGGCGGGCAGGTGGCCGCCGCAGGGGCGGCACCGGGGGGGCGCGCCCGGGTGGGCGCCGCGCCGGGGCGCTCGAGGCCGCGGTCGAGCGGGAAGCGGAGTCGGGCGCGGCCGACGTAGAGCACCTTGGGACGCGCGTCGCTCACCGGGCCGCGGCCTCGCGCAGGATCTCCTCAAGGCGAGCGTAGACGCGCTCGGCCGCGAGCTCCTCGACCGATCGGGCAGCCCTCGAGGCGAGCCGCTCCCGGAGGGCGTCGTCCTCGACGATGGCCCGGATCGCCTCTCGCAACGCCTCGACGTCCCCCGGAGGCACGAGGAGCCCGTTCTCCCCGGCCCGGACGAGCTCGGCGACTCCGCCGACGGCGGTCGCGACGACCGGGGTGCCGACGGCGAGGGACTCGACGACGGCGTGCGGGAAGTTCTCCCAGCTCGAGGCGAGGAGCGAGGCGTCCGCGGCGCGGAGGAGGGCGAGCACCCCCTCTCGCTCGAGAGGCCCAAGGAAGCGGACGCGGTCGCCGAGACGGAGCCTCGCCGCCTCCGCGCGCACGGCCTCGAGCTCGGGTCCGTCGCCCGCGACGAGCAGGCGCGCTCGCTCGACCCCCGCGAGCGCGGCGAGAGCGACCTCGAGCGCCTTCTGGCGCGTGATGCGCCCGGCGAAGGCGAGCGTCGGCCCGGACACGCCGAAGCGGGCTCGAGCTGCCTCCCGCGTCGGGAGCTCCGGGAGCGGAGGTGCCGGGTTCGGCAGCACGACGATTCGCTCCTCGGGAACGCCCCAGGCGACGGCGAGCGAGGCGAGGTAGGAGCTCGGGCAGACGAGGCGCTCGGCGCGTCGGAGCGCTCGGTCGCGGGCCGCCCGCAGGATCCGGACGCGCACGCCACCCTCGAGGCGCTGGAAGGCGTCGAGGTCGCCGGCGAAGAGGCCGAAGCGCCGCGCGCGCTCGTACGCCTCGTCGGCGACGAGCTTCGCCACGAGCGGCCTCCGGGCGAGGCGGGCTCCGAGCGACGCGCGGCCGAGCATGCTCGTCGCGTAGACGACGTCACCTCGGCAGGCTCGGCGTCGGATGAGGGCGACGCAGCGCGCGTGTCGAATCCCGCGCGGGGAGGCACGATCGACCCAGTGCACAGGGTAGGGACGAGGCGCTGGCGGCGCGTCGGCGGTGACGACGGCCTCGACCTCGTGTCCCCGCTCCTGGAGGAAGGCGGCGAGCTCGGGCGCGTGGCTCGCAGGACCGCCGACGTCCGGAGGCCAGATCCCGGAGACGATCGTCACCCTCACGAGGCCGCCGCCTGCTCGGACCGTCCCGCCGCTGATCCCGGTCGGAGCTCTGCCCGGAGGCGGAGGAGGAGCGCTCCCCAGGTCGCCGCGAAGGCGAGCGTCGCGACGAGAATCGCCACCGCCGCGCCGGTGGCCCCCCACGTCGTGCCGAGCGCGAGGACGAGCGGGAGGGCAACGGCCGCCTCGATGCCGTGCGTGAGGATGCGGAGCCGGGGTCGGCCGATCGTGACCGGGAACGACTTCGTCCAGCCGAGCGTGAAGTGGACGGCCGCGGCGAGGAGGACGACGCGGGCAGCCGTCACCGCCCCCTCGTACTCCGCCCCGAAGACGACCCGGACGAGCCACGGCATCGCGACGAAGAAGACCGGCACCGCCACGAGCATGAGCGCCCCCGCCCAGCGCGTGTAGCTGCGCAGCCCTGCGAGCACTCGCCCGCGGAGGCCCTGCTCCCAGTCACGCGTCTGCTCCGTGAGGAGCACGAGGCGCGCAGGGGAGCTCGCCGCCGTGAGCCCCTGGAGCGGGGCCTGCGCGATCCGGAAGAGGCCGACCTCCGTCGGGCCCGCGACGACGCCGAGGAGGATCGGCACGAGCGTTCCCCGCAGCGAGACGACGCCCGTCGCGACGCTCGACTGGAGCACGAAGGATCGGATCGCCGGGACATCCGCCCCCAGCTTCTCCTGCGGCGCCGCCGGGAAGCGCCGCAACGCGACGACGCCCGCTGCCGAGACGACAGCGGAGGCGAGGAGCTGGGCGACGACGATCCCGAGCAGCGCCTCTACGACGCCGAGGTGAGCGCCGACCGCGATCGCCACGAGGCGGAGCCCGGCCGAGCCGGCCTGGTAGGCGCCGCGGAGGTCGTAGCGCGAGTGGAGGAGGAACGCGGTCGCGCCGACGTTCTCGACGGACTGCACCAGGGGGAGGAGGGCGCCAGCGAGGATCGCCGTCGTCACGCCCGAGGCCCCGAAGACCTCGTCCCCGAGGGGCGCGAGGAGGGCGAGGACGAGCGTCGCGAGCGCCCCGCCCGCGACCTTGAGCAGGAGGAGGGACCGGAACAGCCGGCGGAGCCGCCCCCACTCCCTCGCCGCCACGTACCGGAAGCCGAACTTCGTGAGCGACTCCTCGACGGTGAGATCGGCGAGCGTCTGGAAGAAGCCGACGACGGCGAGCGTCGTCGCGAAGACGCCGAACGCCTCGAGCCCGAGCGCGCGCGCGGCGACCACCGTCCCGAGGATCCCGAAGGCGACCGAGACCCAGATCGAGAGCGCGGTCGCCGATCGGCGCCGGAGGAGGCTCGAGGACACGAGGGGTCAGTGTAGGACGCAGCCGAGCCGATACGGCAGCCCGCCTATAGTGCCGCGGTGGCGACGATGCGCAGCGAGCGCTCGAGGGGCGGAGAGCGCGCTGCTCGAGCGCTCGTCGCCGAGACGAGCCTCGGCGGCCTCGTCCTCGCCGCCGCCGTGCCCTTCCTCTTCCTCCACGAGCGCTACCACCCGACGCTCGTGCTCGACCTCGGGTCGACCTCGCTCGAGCTCCGGGCCTCGGATGCAGCCCTCGTCGCCGTCGTCCTCGCCGCCGGAGCGAGCGTGGCTCGACGCGGCGCCCCGCGCCTCGGGGCCGGGAAGGGGCTGTGGATCGGGGGTGGGGCGCTCCTCGCCTGGCTTGCGATCTCCCTCCTGCGCCCCTCCTCGCTCGCCGACCCGCGCTTCGCAGACCACCTCGTGAGCTACCTCAAGCTCCTCGAGTACGCCGCGCTCGCCCTCTGCGTGCCGATCCTCGTTCGAGCCCGGCGCGACCTCTCCCTCCTCCTCGCCAGCGCCGTCTGCTGGGGCGCCGTCGCGACCGTCGTCGCCGCGGCGCAGTTCGCGGGCTGGAGCGCGTTCGAGGCCTGGAACCCCGGCTGGCGCCAGCCGTCCTTCCTCGGCCACCACGACCTCGCTGCGCTCGCTGCCGTCGCCACCTCGCTCGCGGCAGCGCGCATCGTCGCGGGTCGCGCACGGGTTCCCGTGCCCACGCTCGTCCCGCTCGCGGCCGTTGCCGGCGTGCTCGGCCTCGTCCTCGCCGGCTCCGTCGCCGCCGCGGCCGGGCTCGGGCTTGGCGCGCTCGTCGTCGTCGCCGCCGCTCGCCCCCGCTTCACGCCGCAGGCGCGTCAGCTCGTCGCCCTCTTCGCCCTCGTCGCCGTCGTCGTCGCAGGCGTCGCGACGATTCGGGACAGCGACCTCGGGGGGTTCCTCCGCTTCCTCGGTCTCCGCGGCGACGAGCCTCCGGTTGGGGTCGAGTCGTACTCGCAACGGACGGTGCTCGCGTACATCGGCCTGCGCATCTTCGCCGACAACCCCGTCCTCGGCGTCGGCTGGCAGCGCTCCTCGCGCCCTGAGGTCTTCGAGCGCTACCTCGCGGACGCGCGCGCGCGCTTCCCGAACGTCGTCGAGGAGGCGTTCCCCGCCGAAGGGCGCGAGTGGGGCGTGCAGAACCTCTACGTCCAGATGCTCGCGGACGCCGGCCTCATCGGCCTCGCGCTCCTCCTCGCCGTCGGAGGAGCGGGGATCGCGCTCGCCTGGAGGGCGGCCCGAGAGGCGCCCGACCCCTGGGCGGCAGGCGCCGGCCTCCTCGCCCTCCTGGGGCTCGTGACGCTCGCGGGCGAGTGGGCCTCGATGGGGATCGTGTCCGGGATCCCGCTCCAGGCGGCGACGACGCTCCTCCTCGGCGTCGCGGTCGCAGGAGCGGCGATGGCAGAGGAGCGAGGCGGTGGCTGACCGACGCCTCGATCCTCCACGCTCGATGCCGACGTACGCCGTGCGGGCTCCGCTCGTGCGCTGGCTCGCCGAGGAGGCGCGGCGGGCGCACGCCGAGCTCGGCCGCTACCGCGTCCTCGACGTCGGCTGCGGCGTGAAGCCGTACGCCCCGCTCTTCACGCCGTACGCGGATGCGTACGTCGGGGTCGACCCGGTCGAGAGCGTCCACGCCGAGCTCCGGGGCGCCGTCGAGGACCTCCCCGTGGAGGACGCGAGCTTCGACGTCGTCCTCTGCAACCAGGTGCTCGAGCACTGCGAGGACCCAGCACGAGCGGTGGCGGAGCTCCGCCGCGTCACGGCGCCCGGCGGCCGTGTCCTCGCGAGCACGCACGGGGTCATGGTCTTCCACCCCTCGCCGGCCGATCACTGGCGCTGGACGCACACGGGCCTCGAGAAGCTCTTCGCCGAGAGCGCCTCCTGGGCCTCCGTTCGGGTGACCGCCGCCTCCGGCACCACCGCCTGCCTCGCGATGATCGGCTCCCTCTACCTCGACCTCGCCCTCCACCAGGTCGGACTGCGGCAGCTCGCGAGCCCGCTCGTCGCGGCCGCGAACGCGCTCGCCGAGGCGATCGACGCCCGCTCGCCGCGCCTGCGCGAGCCCGGGCGCGGCACGCTCCACGCGAACTACCACGTCGTCGCAGAGGTCGGACGGTGAAGGTCCTCGTCACAGGAGGCGCAGGGTTCATCGGCTCGAACCTCGTGCGCGCCCTCCTCGCGCGCGGCGACGAGGTGCGGGTGCTCGACAACTTCTCGACGGGCAGCCGCCGGAACCTCGCAGGGCTCGAGCGTGACGTCGAGATCGTCGAGGGCGAGCTGCGGAGCTACGAGCGCGTCCACAACGCCGTCCGCG